>JANYEL010000077.1 GCA_025363155.1 Moraxellaceae bacterium | reverse complement strand
TGAAATTCAACGCGATCTATACTCCAAACTCATCATCACCAAATGGAGTAGCGAAGAGATTAATCAATTGCTCACATCCTTAAAGATTGAGTTGGCTGCACATGCGGCTAGCGAAGAGCGGCACTTCTTAGCACCATTGCTGATGTTGGATGCTGGATTAAACATTTCCCGCCATGCGATGATAGCCGAGCATCATGAGCTGGATGAATTCATCGAAGAGCTTGAGAAAATCGACTACAACAGTTCTGCATGGTTGCCAAAAGCGAAGGAGCTCGCAGAACTGGTTGAGCATCATCTGCATGAGGAAGAACATGGCTTCTTTCAGCAATCAGGCAAGCTCCTCACTGAGCGAGAAAAAGTAGATTTCGCAAAAGAATACTTAGCGGAATACGACCGATTAAAGCAGAAATTTACCGCAGAGGAAGCTGCTTAACCTGTTTTCTTTAACAAAGTGTCCGCCTAAAAAACGAAAATACTCGCCAACGAATTCAGGTTTTTCTAACGCTCGGATAAAGTCGCTTACCAGTCAACTCTGATGCATTAGCGACTTCATCTGTCCAGCATTTAATTTGCACGATCAAACGGAGTAATTGAAATGACGGATTCAAACAATAAGCCTAAACCAAGCCCAGAACTCATCGACAAACAGCTGAAAGCCACCAATGATGTCGTTGAGAAGTGTCCGTTTAACCATAATAAAGCCGCCGAATATGGCGAAAAAAGTGCCCATGCACCTGAAGGTCAGCATGTTCCCGCACCGCCACTCGTTACTGGCAGCACCCTGAGTGAAGTCAACGTCAATGCCAAAACTGGCGCAGGACTAGACCCACATCGCGTCCAGTCTGATGGTCAACACATGACGACCAATCAAGGTGTTCCAATCGCAGACAATCAAAGCAGCCTCAAAGCGGGTTTTCGTGGCCCTGCCCTGCTGCAAGACTTTATCCTACGTGAAAAAATTACGACCTTTGATCACGAGCGCATTCCTGAGCGTATCGTCCATGCACGTGGCTCGGCAGCCCATGGTTTCTTTGAAGCCTACGAGGACAGCTCGGCACTGACTATGGCAGCGCCATTTGCAAAAAAAGGCAAGATCACTCCGATGTTTGTCCGCTTCTCCACAGTCGCTGGTGAGCGTGGTTCGTTCGATACCGCGCGTGACGTGCGCGGCTTTGCCATGAAGTTTTATACCGATCAAGGCAACTGGGATTTGGTCGGTAACAATATACCGGTGTTCTTTATCCAAGACGCGATGAAATTCCCTGACCTCATCCACGCCGTAAAACCTGAGCCGCACAATGGCATGCCGCAAGCTGGCAGCGCCCACGATACTTTTTGGGATTTTGTCTCGCTAATGCCTGAATCAACCCACACTCTAATGTGGGCGATGAGCGACCGCGCTATCCCACGTAGCCTGCGCATGATGGAAGGTTTTGGTGTGCATACCTATCGTCTCGTCAATGCCCAAGGCGTGTCACACTTCGTCAAATTTCACCTTAAGCCAAAACTTGGCACCCACGCCCAAGTCTGGGATGAAGCAGTCAAAATCCAAGGTGCTGACAGCGACTATCACCGCCGAGACCTTTGGGAAGCCATCGAGTCTGGCGAATATCCAGAATGGGAATTTGGCTTCCAGACATTTACCGAAGAGCAAGCTGAAAAGTTTAGCTTCGATGTCCTAGACCCAACCAAACTCGTGCCCGAAGAGCTCGTGCCCGTGAAAATGGTGGGGCGTATGGTGTTGAATCGCAACCCTGACAATTTCTTCGCCGAAACCGAACAAGTCGCATTCTGTACCGCACATGTCATTCCTGGCATCGACTTTAGTAATGACCCTCTGCTGGCTGGACGTATTCACTCTTACGTGGACACCCAGATCACTCGTCTTGGTACTGCAAAATTCCACGAAATTCCGATCAACGCGCCGATTGTTCCTATTCATAATAACCAGCGTGACGGCATCCGCAGCACAACCATCCCACGCGGACGCGTTGCCTACGAACCAAACTCACTTGGTGGCGGCTGCCCATTCCAAACAGGTGCTAGCGCGGGTTTTGTCACCTTCCCTGAACGCATCAGCGGCGATCAAGTGCGAGGAAAACCTGAAAAATTTGCCGAGCATTATGAACAAGCCAAATTATTCTGGAACAGCCAAGATGCTGTGCAACAAGGACATATTGCCGCTGCATTTCGCTTTGAATTGAGTAAAGTCACCATTCCTACGATTCGTGAACGCATGGTCGCTGGACTGCGCAACGTCTCGGATAATCTCGCAAAACCTGTCGCGGAAGGCTTAGGTATTTCGCCGCTTCCCGATCCTTTACCGAAAGCAACCACGGCAACTTTCAAACCCGAAGTCACTAAGTCTAAAGCTCTCGCGGTCGATGCTGTAGCGGGTGATGGCGGCATTCATACTCGTCAAGTCGCCATCGTGGTTGCAAACGGTGTCGATGGCCCAACGGTGAATGCGCTAATTGATCGTCTCAAAGCCGAACATGCCGTGCCTAAAGTCATTGCCCCACATTTGGGCAAAATTAAAACCGCACAAGGCAGCACGATCGACGCAGATGCCACTTTAGAAAATTCAGCGCCAGTGTTATTCGATGCTGTGGTCATTGCCAATGGTCAACAATCGGTAGACGCATTGAAAAAAATCGGCATGACGCGCGAGTATTTGATCAATACCTTCCGTCATTGCAAAACGCTGATGCTGGTGGGTGAAGCAGTGTCGCTAATGGATTATTTCCATATTCCAAAAACACTGCCGAACAATAAACAAGACGATGGCTTGTTATTCCCAGACTCGCTAGGAAAAGCCGAACTCGACAAACTGGTCAAAGGCATTGCTGCACATCGTCATACGGTGCGCGATATGGATCCGCCTTTGGTCTAATCCGCCATCAAAAAAAGCCCTATTGCGTATGCTTTAGGACTTTTTTAATACCGTAAATCTTATTTTTATAGATTTAACTGGTGCATAGAATCAATAAAACTGACCAGCTGCCCGAAAAGTACTGACATGCAATTTAACCAATTCAGGCAAGGTCTGATAACCTCCTGCCAACACAAACATCATTGGAATTCGATGCTTTCTGGCAAACTCAAACACCATACAATCTCGTCGGTACAATGCCATGGAATCAAACCAAGTTGAACCAAAAGGATCCGCTAGATGACAATCCATCCCCGCTTGATAAATCAACAAATCCGTCTTCTGTAGCAGTATCTGCTCAAACGCCTCATATAGGGCCTGCTCATACTTGGCAAATGTTCCATCAGATCTTGAAATATATCGGCCGATACTCCGCTCAAAATCCCGACAGCCATAACGCAATCCAAAGATCGTAAAATTGAATAAATTCGGTAAGCGCGTTGTAAACTCGGCCGTTCCATTTCCACCATGTTGATCACAATCAAGGATAAATATTTTTTTATCGGGATACTGCTGAGCAACTAAGGCTAATCCATTAAAAGTACAAAAGCCACCACCATATTCATAAACGGCATGATGAAAACCCTGTGCAATATTGGCACAGACTCCCTCATTGAATGCAATTTTAGCCGCTTTAAGCTGGCCTGCTTGAATCGCAAGAACGGCATCGCGTAATTGCTCTGACCACTTAAAACTGGACATCTCCGCGAGTGGTTTTTTTCCCTGCAAAAAAGCATCAACATAGTTAGGATCATGTAAGGTACGCAAAATCGCTGGATCAATATCTCCTGGATCAACCAATTGCGCTAAAGATTGCTCAACAACCACCTGCGCAACATACTGCAACTTTTCCATACTATTCGTATGAGTGACAGAAAAATAGCGTTGTGAATAACAGGCCTTAAACAATCTTCTTTACCTCCGTTGCTTCAAAGGTATGACTTGTACTTGCAACTTGTTGCTCAGCAACTTCTCTCAACTGAGATAATGTCGCCACATCGGGACTAAATAAATCATTCTCAATCTGCTGGCGAAAATGAGTACTAAACGCACGCTCTCTGTTTTTTGGCGACACCGCAAGCGTTGTCAATCTTAAAAACCAAAACCCCTGAATATCAGACAAAGAGATAATATTTCCAGCTAAAAAATTAGACGCATGTTTACGAATCTTCTCGTCATCATAAGCAACAGCAAATGAACTCCCCACGGGTAAACGCACGCCATTCAGCACTACTGGCTCTAAACTGATACAAGAATGATCATCACCCATATTCACCTTTTCCATCAGCAATGATCGGTGATCGTCATTGATAAAGACATTGACCAAACCACGACGTGGAATTTTCCAAAAAGCGATTTCTAAAAAGAATTTTTCAGCCATTGGACATGAACCCACTTTGGGTTTTTCACCTAATACGGGTAAATGTTCCAATCTAGAGACATTTGGTGATGGCGGTAAAATAATATCTTGGATGATCGAGACGATCAGCAGACTTTCCTCTCGCTGAACCTGCTCATGAATATGACGTAATCGGGACTGCCACTCAATCTGCTCAGAAAGCAAGCGTGCAAAAGCTTCGGCTTTTGGATCATGCAGCCGTAAAAAATCCCGTACCACAGGATTAACATCCAAATTACGCCAGCTAGATAATGCCAGCCCATGGGCATTGGCATGAGTCATCACCTCGCGTAAAGGCTTCATGATTGAGTCCGTAAACAGCCTAAAATCATCAAACTCATGATCAGATCTGGGCTGATTGATAAATTCAGCTAATACACGGGTAGCCTGTGTATAGCCACAACCACGCCGTTCTGACTGATGAATAAAATGCTCATTTAACATCTCTGTTAACTTCTGAGACAGTGGCATTCCCGCTGCATCAAAAGCGCTGACAACCTCATGAACACCATATTCTCTATCTGTCTCTACGAGTACCTTATCCATGGCACTTTCCCTCAACTTTCATATAATTACTTTCTTAATTTATTTTTTTGATTTCTAAATTTTTCTTTAATTTGCCAGTTTAAGGTCGCCCTCAACCAATCGCTGGGTACAAAACCGCATACCGTGTAGCACTTGTCCAAGTAATGCTTTCTCATTCGTCAGCACCATGAGAACCATCGGATAGTTATCACAAGGGACATGTGAAATGATTGCTTTACCATTGCTCGCATCGAGAATAAAAGACTGGCAATTATCTAACTTAATTTCAGACGTAAACGCATGCACCATTGATAAGAGAGAACTACTAACAGCAGCAACCTTACCACTATCAAAGTTTCCCTGATTCGTGATACTTGCAACTTCGAATCCATCACCTGATGCCAACACCACGCTATTCACGCCTGTCACACTCGATGACAGCTCATCAACACTTCGTTTCGCAAACTTCAAAAACAAAGTAGAAGGTTGTCTACGCTTTACATCACTGAAAATATTCATTTTTTATCCTTAAAAAATTCGACTAATATCCCTGATTAATCTTTGATTGATACAACGAGATGACTTTTTCTATTTTTTACATTTCTATGCGAGTAACTGCACCTCTAATGAAGCAATGACAGTTTCAATCAACAGTAATACATCGCCTCGTTTGCGCGCATCTACAGCAAATATCGGGTACCCCTTCTGATTCTTGACGAGCCAATCCCGATAAGGTTTTAAAGAGCAATTACTATGTACATCAACATGCGTGACACCAATCACCACACACCGATCGGATGCGCCACCAAATGCATCTAAATACATTTCGAGATCAGCTAAAGGGTCTTCCGCACTATGATCAACTAAAACAATTGCACCCAAAGCACCGTGAGCAATCGATCGCCACATAAAACTAAACCGCTGTTGCCCTGGCGTTCCATACAAACCCACTTTGATTTGATCATCTATCGTGATTTCACCATAATCAATGCCAACAGTCGTGAGTTGCTTACTATGAGCAACTTCATCTGTATTTAAAGCTTCAGTGGCAAATACGGTGATTTCAGAAATGCTTTGGATCGCCTGCGACTTCCCTGATCCCATTCCCCCACCAAACACAATCTTATACTGATGCATATATTCATCCTAGAATTTAATACTGTATCTCTTTGACTCAAAGTCACTGATTAAAAAAGATAAAATCTACAACCCTAATCGTCTCCGTACGCCCAACAACAATCGTCTCAGTCCTGTTGCTTCTTCATCATTGACGGCTTTATCTGGTAATACCGCTGATTTTTGCAGTATTTGAGTCTGTCTCTCACCAAATCCAACCATCACTAAAGCTGACATAAAATGTTGAACACGAAGCATTGGAATCTTGAGTTCTTCTGCCATATCTTGAGCGCAGGTCACACCTTGAGCCAACCTTGCGGACATCTGCAGTACATCCTTTCGATCAGTCTCTCGAGATGGCTGTGGCCACACTTTAAGCTTAATGAACTGATCAGGAGAGACGAGTACTGAACAACTCGGCTCGAACCAAGCAACATCCCAAAGCCACTGCAACAAATCGATCGACTTATATGTTTTAGGCAGATTCTGTACACGCTCGTAGGTTAAGAGACCCTGCATATCCACAGGTACTTTACGCTCTGGAAACAGATACATAAGCTGATTAGAGGTATCAATGATCCCAACTGCCCCGCACTGATCGGATAAATAAAGTAAGCCTTCGCTTGTCGTACTAAAGTATTCAAATACCTTTGCGTTATCCAATAATACTTGGGTAATCACAGAGTCTTGAAGTTTCACTGGCTTGAATGGAACAACCTGCTCATTGAGAACAATCTCATGGATCCAGTTTTTCAGTTGAGTATTTTCGAGGAGTGGTAGCGTTATCGTATGCTTATCAGCAATGATTTGACTTGAAGAATGATTTGCCAACAAAACCGGCATGTTATTATTTCTTAATAGATTTTGGACACTGCTGGCATTAATAAAACTGGAATTAACAATCAAGAAGTCGAGACTCTCGTGGTTCGCGCTAACCCAGTCAACGCTTACCCCCGCCAAAATCTCAGCAACATGCTGGCGGATCATGACCACTTCTGAATGACCCAATCCTAGGATCGACGCTCTAAATAAAGATTTCATCCTTGTACATCCATGCACTTTTTAGTATTTATAGTAATTCTTCGGATTAATCATGTTTCTAAAAAGCATCAAGCAAAGATACACTTCATTATCTTTGCTTGATTTTCACTTTCAAAATAATAATTAAATACTGTAAATTAAGAGAAATCTAATTCTTTTTCAAATGCTTTGACAGTATGTCGTGCCATTGCAAGATTTGACTTCGAACGATCCAAAACCACGTACAAGAACATGTCTTGGTTACGCTCTAATGGACGGATCAGATGGTATTGTTTACCGAGGGTAATGAGCATATCTTCAATATGGTCATTCAATTTGAGAGCAGTTGCGACTTTACGCTTAGCGCGTACAACTTCAGTATTTCCTGCTGCAGCAAGATCAAGATCTATGCCACTGCCGATTGTTGCCAAACTCAAGCCGCTGCTAGAGTCGACCAATGCAGCTGCCATAAAGCCATCAACGCCACTTAGACCATCAAGTACGAGCTTACCCATTTCTACCACTCCTTGGAATAATTCCATTATTATTTATAGTAATTATCGGTGCGGTGATTAGCACTGACAAAGCCAATCCTATACTCCTTTTTTTTCGATTCATAGCGAGTCAAGCTGAAAAAAACCTGTTAGATCTACAGTTGACTGACTTAAAATTTAACTCTATGTAAACCTAAAATAACGTGACACAGTTCGCACTATTTTCAATTTATCGTTTTTTTTAGTATTAAATATTTACAAAGTTAAAATCAAAAAATCACTCGCGGCTGTCTCAAAAAAAAGAACCTCCATGAGGAGGTTTCTTATCGTGCTAGAAGTTGACAGAGCGGATCAAAAACGCTCATAGCCTATTAAATAACGCCACTCACCAACCGCTAATTTCGACATTGACATGCGACCAATACGAATGCGTTTCATAGCTAATACTTCCAAACCAACGCCTTGACACATTTTTTCAATCTGATCGAGTTGGACATTTTTCAGTGCAATACGCAGATGATCTTCGTTCTGCCAACTGACTTTTGCTGCAGGTAACAACTCGCCTTTATGATAAAAGCCTTTATTCAATCGCTCTAAATCTTCTTTCGATAGCGTGCCACTCACCTGCACGATAAATTCCTGCTCGACCCGATTGCCTTCTTCAATCAACTTGCGCGCAACACTACGATCTTGGGTGTAAATCACCAACCCACTAGCTGCACTTTCGAGTGGCGAAGTTGGTGTCAACTTATGGAAATGTGAACGCAGCGGACGAATGTTCGAGCGATCATCTTTGGCTTGTGTTTCCAAGGTAATGAATTGCAACGCATCGTACTTCAGTAAATCTTCATTCAGCTCTTTTTCAGCTAATAACTCTTCTTCAGTTTTTTTACTGTCTTTGTCTCGCAGTTTAGTTCCATTAAGCAACTCATGTGTTAGTCCAAAATCATACCCAGCTGGCTTATGCAGCAAAATCGTAATCGGCACAATCGGCTTTAAATTGGCTTTTTCATGCAACGTCACTTGCTGATCTTGAATCATAAAATTCGGTTGTTCGACCACTTTGCCATCGACTGACACCCAACCACCTGCAATATATTGTTCAGCATCACGTCGTGAACATGACAGTAAATCACAGAGATGTTTGGCGAGGCGTACAGGTTCATTCATTGGTGCGATCATCGGCTCTTTCATTACAGCTACTTCATAAAAAACGAATAACGCATTGTACGCTGAAAAGCAGTAATTTTTACTAACTCAGCAGAATCTGTCCTGCTACAATCAGACGAGTTACTTTCGCTAATAAACACAATAAGAGCACACTAATGGACTGTACTAGAAATCAATATGGATATTCAATTCGTCAAATTTCCTTCGCATTATCAGTTTTTTGCAGCAGTGCACTCTATGCTCAAACCAACCCACAACCCCTTCTATTTGAAGGAACTATTGGCACAGCCCCCGTTGTGATGGAATTTGCGATTGATCCCAGTCATGTCGTCAAAGGCAGATATTTTTATCGACGGCACAGTATTGATATCGCGTTGGATGGGACTGAATTAAAGAATGGCGACATCCAATTGGGTGAAAATCTAGATTATGACAATCATTCAAAATTTGACATGATCCTGCACTCGAATCACCAAGGCTGGCAAGGTGAATGGATTGGACAAGACTCTAAGAAGATTACAATTCAATTAACGCATGTGACGACTGTACCAAAGCCTAACTATCAACTTGCAGCAGATGCGACCACATACGATCAGATCCGCTTATCGGGTCTCTCATTGCAAAAGAAAGAACTCACGCATTTCGGTTCATATTCACTGCAATGGTGGAAAGAACCACTCAGCAAAATTAGTTTTTTTCGCATTACAGAAGGTTATCCAGCAGAAACATTAACTCGCATTAACTCAGCACTCACAACGCGACAATGGCAAGAAGTGAACAGTTACTTCGAGTGTCAACTAGGCGGTGCAAGAAGTTCAGGCGGAGAGTACGAACAAAGCGTCACGCCTCGTTTTATGAATGACAAAGTATTCAGCACCAGCGTCACGACAAGCTATTACTGCGGCGGCGCTCACCCTGATTTTGGTGATAGCCCAATTAATCTCGATGTCACGACAGGAAAAGACTTACAACTAGAAGATGTCATTTGGTTAGGCAATGAAACAACCTCGCTTAAACGAAATGAGCGCGGCGAACGCGTCAATTACGATTATGAAAGTAAAACCCTCGCCCCTTGGCTCAGCAAGACTATGGCAAAGCTTTATCCGCAAGATGTTGGATCAGATAAAAAAGATGAAGACTGCGACTACCGAGACACTCAAGTCTGGTCATCTCCTGCGTTTTATTTTACGCAGAAAGGACTTCACCTCGCCGCATCTTTCGCTCGTGCTGCCAGAGTCTGTGACAACCCTGATTGGGCCATTTTACCGTGGACAATGGTGAATCAACATCAAGGTAAGTTGAAGTTGGATTTGCCTTAGAAAATATTTTTCAAAATTAAAGCGAAGTTCACTGAGCGGAGTCGAAGTGAACATATCCACTTCAATCCTATTAGAACCCGCACATTTCGACTCCGCTCAATGAGCTAGTCCAGTTATAACCAATAAAAAGCATTCGCAAAAAAAACAGACCCGAAGGTCTGTTTTTTTACATCACAAAACCGCCTGAGCGATTAAGGAAGCAAATGTTTCACGCCATCACGCTCTTCAGCCAACTCTTTTTCGGTTGCTGACATTTTTTCGCGTGAGAATTCAGAAACTGGC
This sequence comes from Moraxellaceae bacterium, assembly GCA_025363155.1. Lineage (GTDB taxonomy): Bacteria > Pseudomonadota > Gammaproteobacteria > Pseudomonadales > Moraxellaceae > Aquirhabdus. The sequence goes on along the minus strand of JANYEL010000077.1, from coordinate 7,445 downwards.
AAACCTTGAACGATCGCCCAGTCACCGTTTGCACAAGTAACAGGGAATGAATAGATCAGACCTTGTTCGATGCCGTATGAACCATCGCTGTATACGCCCATAGATACCCAGTCGCCCGCTTCAGTGCCGAGAGCCCAAGTACGCATGTGATCGATTGCAGCGTTTGCAGCAGAAGCAGCAGAAGATGCACCACGTGCTTTGATGATTGCAGCACCACGTTGTTGAACAACAGGAATGAATGTACCTTCGTACCATGTACGATCAACCAAACCTTCAGCAGCAGCGCCTTTTACAGTTGCTTGTGAAATGTCTGGATATTGAGTCGCTGAGTGGTTACCCCAGATCGTCATTTTTTTCACGTCATTAACTGTTGTGCCAGTTTGACCTGCCAACTGTGCCATTGCACGGTTGTGATCCAAACGTGTCATTGCAGTGAATTGACGTGGGTTGATGTTTGGCGCGTTACGCTGAGCGATCAATGAGTTGGTGTTTGCTGGGTTACCAACAACCAAAACTTTGATGTTCGGGTTAGCGTTGTCGTTGATTGCTTTACCTTGTACAGAGAAGATCGCAGCGTTAGCTTCGAGCAAATCTTTACGTTCCATGCCTGGGCCACGTGGACGTGCGCCAACAAGCAATGCATAGTCTGCATCTTTGAATGCAACATTTGGATTATCAGTTTGAACGATGCCAGCCAACAATGGGAATGCACAATCATCTAATTCCATCGCTACGCCTTTAAGGGCTTCAAGCGCTGGGGTGATTTCTAACAATTGCAAAATGATCGGCTGATCTTTGCCCAACATATCACCAGAAGCGATACGGAACAGTAATGAATAGCTGATTTGACCAGCTGCGCCAGTAATGGCAACGCGGACGGGTTGCTTCATCGTTTTTCTCCAAAAGGGCAAAGATAGGGGTAATATCAAGTCTCGTATGAGCACGGGATCAAAGCGCTTCATCTTCGAGCGCGAGTATTGTACTTGAAGCTGCGAACTTGTGCGAGTAAGCTGACCAATTGTAGGGGGCTAGTATTTACAATAGAGTACATAATATGACGGTTTTACAGCCCTCTCCAGTCTGTTTTGAGTGGCTCACTTTCCGCCAACCCGCAGTTCGCGACCTCGCTTTTGCTTTGGCAAGTCCGCCGTTACTCAGCCAATGGCCTACTGAATTCGCTCCTCATCGAACGATTGACCTACCAGATCATCAATTTTGGCAATCTCATTATCAACGTTACCTTCCACGCTTACGCGCATTAGATGATGATCCTACCGAATTAAATCAAGAGCTTGCCAAACTTCCCAGCTCACGCCTCGGCATTCGCTTTGAAGCGTTGCTTAGTTTTTGGCTGAATGATCGTTCAGGGCATTGGCATGACTTCGAGTTGCTCGCTAAAAATATTCAACTCAAAGATGAAAAACGAACCATTGGCGAAGTTGATTTTATTATTGAAAATAAATTAACAGGCGAAATTGAACATTGGGAACTCAGTCTAAAATTTTATTTAGGTGAAGGCGCGCTGCAACCTTATGAATGGCGTGGATTAAATGACCGCGACACCTTTGGACGCAAAATCAAACACACGCTGCAACGCCAATTTAATGTCGATCTCATTCATTTGCCTGAAATCGGTGAAAAGACGATTAATAAGCGCGTCGCGGTCTTTAAAGGTCGATTGTTTTATCCTGATCAAGTTGCAAACTCAGCAAGAGAATCATTAGAAAATTGGCTTCATCCTGAGCACTTGCAGGGAACGTGGGGCTATTATTTACCCAAAGAAATAACTTGGCGACGCGCTGCACGCCGTGAATGGCTCACGCCAGAACCCCGCCCACTAGAGCAAATCAAACCCACTTATTTGATTCATGGACTTTATTTAGGTGCACCGTCAGGACCAGAAATTAACGACCAAATCAATCCGATTGAACGCATGATTCGAGTACCCTTCGTCCGCTATCCATACAACAAAACCTACAATGCACACACCGACTGTAAACCAATAGCATAAAAACAGATATATACCTGCCCATTGGTTACTAAAGCATCACGTTGCCACTACGTCCAGTCACTTGTTAGGTCGGGGGACAAGGCATAGTCTCGAGCTACACAATTAAGTGTTATCTTCGGAGAATAATTATGCTAAAAGTTATCGCTGCTATTACTTTCGCTACAGTCATGTTAGCGGGTTGCGAAACTGTCAAAGGTATGGGCAAAGATGTTTCTTCCGCTGGTAGCGTCGTCACTGGCTCTGCCGCAGAAACGCAACAAAAAATGTAGTCTTGTTCTAAGTACAATTAAAACTCGCCTAGTGCGAGTTTTTTTTGGTTTTACGATGGATTTGAATTTTTCAGAGATCTCGAGGTCTAGCTCACTTTTTCGACGCATACCGATAACGTCGACTCTAGAATGAGTTAATAGGCATTTCTTTTATAGAACTCAAATCCAAATTGGAAGGCAGCCGCAGCAAGAACATAAATCAAGCCACCAATCCCTAGCCAAGCGATTTGATCAGCAAGCCGTCCAGCTTTAGCTCCATAATCAACGCCAGATGAATCTAAGGTTGCGTGGAGGGACTTGCCTTTAAGGATGCCTGGTACGAAAAGGACTGCTGTTACTACACTTAGTGTTGAGAATGAAAGGATAATGCTCGGCAAATATAACCACAGAAAGATACGAAGCTTAGAAAGCTCAGACTCACTAACGCCCGCGTTTATGAAATTACTTTTTTCCTGAGCAATATTAGAGTTTCTCTGAAAGCACATATAAATGAATGTAATCATAACAATTATATAACCTAGCATCTCTCTTCCTTTTAAATAAATGCCTGACGTACATTATGCGACAGTAATGACATCTAAGATGCCACAACTGCTACATAAGATTCTATTTTTCATAAAATACTAAGACCCATGATCACTAGCCTTAATTTACAGGCGCTTTACAGTCCCAGTTAGAATACTTCGCACCAAAGTGCCACCACACATGTGAATCACTCCAAGAGTTATTTTTTATTTCACTATTACTACAGATATGAAAATTATTAAAATATTTGCCTGTATTCTTTGTTAAATTCTGCCAAGTGGATACAGATACTCCACTCTGATAATGGAAATTAACGTCGCCTATTTTCTTGGCTGGATCTACTGTTGTACCTTGATATATACCCCAAGCCAACATATAACTGGCTGAACAGCCACCCGAATTTCGATCTCCCAAATTCATTATCCAGCCGCTTGGTGAAGTATGTGCTGGCACTGTATATGTCTGCTGCTGAATCAAGTAAGTAACACAGTTATTACCTTGCACGTGAATGGTAATAGGTGTGTCCGTGTCGTTACTAAAATGCGCCTCCAATGCCCAAGATGGATTTGATAAGGCCATTGTAAAAACACTTACGAATAGAGCCAAAACTTTTTTCATACGCTACTCCGTTGAAAAAATTAAGAATCATTCCATTGAACGTCGACGATATCACTCTCCATAAGCCAATCGCAAGAATTATTAAGACTCGTAAATATCCAAATCACCCCCTCAATTCACGCTATACTTCATGCCATAAAAAAATCACAACTCATTCGCTCAAGTACTTATCATCATGTTGAATCACGCACACTCGCCGTCCCAGACAGCTGCGCTTAAAACCCTTTCACGTGTTTTTGGCTACGATCAATTTCGTGGACAACAAGCCGAAGTAATCGAAACTGCGGTACAGGGAAAAAACGCTCTAGTACTCATGCCAACTGGCGGCGGGAAAAGTGTCTGTTATCAGATTCCAGCGTTACTGCGTGATGGTGTCGGCATCGTCGTCTCACCACTGCTTGCGCTGATGAAAGATCAGGTCGATACCTTATGTGAATTGGGCGTTCGTGCGCAGTTCTTGAATAGTTCATTGAGCCTCCAAGATCAACGCCAAGTCGAACAAGATTTGCAAAATGGCAAACTCGATTTGCTCTATGTCGCCCCAGAACGACTGCTCAATGCCAACTTCCTAAACTTACTCGATCAAGCGCCACTCGCGCTATTTGCCATCGACGAAGCACATTGCGTCAGCCAATGGGGACATGACTTCCGCCCTGAATATCAGCAGCTTGGTTTGCTGGCACAGCGTTATCCGCACATCCCGCGCATGGCACTAACCGCGACTGCCGATGAACGCACGCGCGCTGACATTATCCAAGTGCTTGGTTTGCAAAACGCACCGACATTCTTATCCAGTTTTGACCGCCCAAACATTCGCTATACCATCACTGAAAAAGACAATGGTCGCAAACAACTCCTCGATTTCATTCAGCAACAACCTGAAGGATCCGCAGGGATTGTCTATTGCCTATCGCGTAAACGCGTTGAAGAAACCGCTGAATTTTTACAAAGCAAAGGCCTGCCCGCCCTCGCCTATCACGCAGGCTTACCACAAGCCGAACGCATCAGAGTTCAAGAAGAATTCTTATATGAAGAAGGTCGCATTGTTTGTGCGACTGTGGCTTTCGGCATGGGCATTGATAAACCGAACGTGCGTTTTGTCGCTCATTTAGATTTACCGAAATCACTCGAAGGTTATTATCAAGAAACGGGTCGCGCGGGACGTGATGGCTTGCCATCAGAAGCGTGGATGGCTTATGGCTTAGGCGACGTGGTTTCCGTACGCCGTATGCTCGCCATGTCGGATGCGCCGCCCGAAGTGAAACGAATTGAAGCAGGCAAGCTGGATGCACTACTTGCTTACTGTGAAACGGCGAGTTGCCGCCGACAAGTCCTGCTCACTTATTTTAGTGAGTTTGGTACACAGCCATGTGGCAATTGCGACATCTGCTCAAATCCACCTCAAACTTGGAATGCCACTGTCGCGGCGCAAAAAGCCTTATCCGCAGCAATCCGTACAGGGAATCGCTTCGGTGCAGCCTATTTAGTCGACGTCTTGCTCGGCACTGAAACCGACAAAATTAAACAGTTTGGACATCACGAATTACCTACGTTTGGCGTGGGTCAAGATTTATCTGAACCCGCATGGCGCAATGTGTTTCGACAATTGGTTGCGCTCGGATATTTATTACCTGATGTAGAAGGTTATGGTGGCTTGGTCGCTGGCGAAAAAGCACGTGACTTACTCAAAGGAAAATACACCCTTGAGTTGCGCGAACTCGCATTACCGAAAGCGAAAGCTGCGAAAAAAGATCGTGCCATTGGTAAAGCCAGCGATTTACCGATTGAGGCACAACGTCGATTCGATGCACTTCGTGCATTACGACTTTCATTCGCTCAAGCGCAAAAAGTTCCGCCTTATATTATTTTTAATGATGCAACATTGCGTGACATCGCTGTCATTGACCCAAGTCATTTAGGCGAACTTAAATTGATTAGTGGCGTCGGCGAGCAGAAACTTGCACGTTATGGTCAGGCATTCTTAGATCGTTTGGCAGAAATTCGGGCATTACCTGCCGACCAAACTCCCGACTATGCAGAGCCTACTCTTGAAAAAGTCGATACTGTAACAGCGACATTAGAACTGGTGAATCGAGGGTTGAATCGTGCGCAAATTGCAGAACATCGTGGCTTAGCTGAGGATACGATTGGCAGTCATTTGCTTAAACTTTATCAAGCGAATGAAGTGACCAAACACGAAATTCTATTCCTTGAACCTGATGAATTAAAAGAAATTCAGGCAGCGGCTAAAGAACTAAAAATGAAAGCCAAGCAAACTGCGAGTAAAGCTTTGAAAGAAGCACTTAATCATAAATATGGTTATGCGGATATGAATGTGGCGCTCTGGTTGTGGTGAGTTTCAAATTTTTAATTGTCAGCAATCCTGAGCTATTTGCCTTAAAATACACACTAATCGAACTCACTTTATTTGCAACGAGCATCCATGAACATATTCCAACTCGAAGGTCGCCCACACGTTACGCTGAGCAATTTGCTAAAAATTGAAGGCTGGTGCGACAGCGGTGGCGCCGCAAAACATGCAATTGAAGAAGGACATGTCACAGTCGATGGCAATGTCGAATTACGCAAACGCAATAAAATTGTCGCTAATCAAGTAGTACGCTTTCAAGGCCGAATGATTACGGTTGTTGAATAAACATCTAATAGCCACAACACCGTGAATTTCGGCTAAAATCTGGCGATAATTTCATACAGCCGAAACTTACCTCAATGTCCGCTACATTAGATTTAACCCTCGACCTCATCAGCCGTCCATCGGTCACCCCAATTGACGCAGACTGCCAAACCATCATGGCTGAACGCCTCGCCAAAATCGGTTTCAATATCGAAAAAATGCGCTTTGGTGATGTCGATAATCTATGGGCGCGACGGGGCACAACCGCGCCCCTATTTTGCTTCGCTGGGCATACCGACGTTGTCCCAACAGGCGATCTCGGCAAATGGTCATCTGCACCATTCACACCTGAAATTCGTGATGGACAACTGTACGGACGTGGCACAGCGGACATGAAAAGCGCTCTCGCTGCGATGGTTGTGGCCTGTGAACGCTTCGTTGCAGAACATCCAAACCATCAAGGTTCTGTTGCTTTCCTGATTACCAGCGACGAAGAAGGTCCATCGATTAACGGTACCGTGAAAGTCATCGAAGCCTTAGAAGCCCGCAATGAAAAAATTAAATGGTGCTTAGTCGGTGAACCTTCCAGCACCACCACGCTCGGTGATGTCATTAAGAACGGTCGTCGTGGCTCGCTGAATGGCATCCTGACCGTACATGGCAAGCAAGGTCATGTCGCCTACCCTCACCTTGCGGACAATCCAATTCATCGCGCCGCACCAGCAATCACTGAACTCAGTAATGAAGTTTGGGATCATGGTAATGCCTTTTTCCCAGCGACGACCTTTCAGATTTCGAACCTCAGCTCAGGCACTGGCGCGAACAACGTCATTCCGGCGGATATTAATATCGTCTTTAACTTCCGCTTTTCAACTGAACTCACCGCAGATCAATTGAAGGCGCGTACACATGCCATTCTCGACAAGCATAATCTAAAATACACTCTGGATTGGTCATTATCAGGACAACCCTTCCTTACTGCTGAAGGTGAGTTAGTTGCGGCCGCACAAGAAGCGATTCGTGAGACGGTCCGTGTTGAAACTGAGCTTTCGACCAGCGGTGGTACCAGTGATGGTCGTTTTATTGCCCCAACTGGTGCACAGGTATTAGAGTTAGGCGTTTTGAATGCCACGATTCACCAGATTAACGAACATGTGGATGTCGCCTCCCTTGAACCATTAACCGACATTTATCAAAGTATTCTGACCAAACTTTTGGCTTAATCCAGGCCAAAAAAAGCCGACATGATTGAACTGACCCCAAAAAGTTGGACAGTTTGTTAAGCGGCTAACAAGGGTTGGGTTCTGTACTCTACAGGACTCAGCCCTTTTAGTTTTAGCTTAATGCGTTCATGGTTGTAATAGTGAATGTATTCATCTAACGCTTT
>JANYEL010000060.1 GCA_025363155.1 Moraxellaceae bacterium | reverse complement strand
AGCAAACGATATAACGCGCCAGAATCCAGCAAGTTGTAACCGTAATGCACAGCAAGGCGTGCAGCAAGCGTACCTTTGCCAGAGCCACTTGGACCATCAATCGTAATAACTTTTGCGGTGTTCACAGTTTCAGATGTCATTACAGAGATTTCGCCAATTTTTTCAGACCTTGCTGAATACCCACTTTCAAACCAGCAAGAATCACGGTACCTGAACCAGGAACTTTACCTTCTAACTCAATCGTATAGTTCAGCAATGTACCTGCGCCTTCAGGCGTGAATACCAAACGACCCACATGGTGTTTAATCAATGGATTATTGATCAGCACATATTCAACAAATTTATTTGGTTCATATTCAGTCACTTGTTCGTACAGCGGAGTCACTGAACCAATGCCCATTTTACGCACAGAACCCACACCATCTGGATGATGCGTATCCGCAGAATCTTGAATACGCGTTACTTGTAACGGTGCAAAACAAACGCCCAAACCTGCATGCGTACCCAATACCGCAAACACTTGCTCAGGTGATTGAGTGAAACGCTGATTAATACTAATTGTTGCCATGATCAAATCCTTCTCGCTAAAAATATACCGCATTAATCATCTAAATAAACTCTAATTTAGGTTTTAAACTGAAACTTCATCTGTTTTCGTCGCACGAAATTGTCCTTCCCAACGACTAATCACAATGGATGCCAATGCATTACCGACCACATTCACCACAGTCCGTGCCATATCCATAATGCGATCAATACCTGCGATAAACGCTAAGCCTTCCGCAGGAATACCCACTGAACCCAATGTCGCCAGCAATACCACGAAACTCACACCAGGAACGCCCGCAATCCCTTTACTGGTCAACATTAAAACCAATATCAACGTAATTTGCTGCCCGATTGATAAATCAATGCCGTATAACTGCGCTAAGAATATCGCCGCAATCGATTGGTATAACGTACTACCATCCAAATTAAACGAATAACCTGTCGGAATCACGAAGGCAACAATGTGTTTCGGAACGCCAAACCCTTGCATTTTCTCAATTAAACGCGGTAAAACAGTCTCAGAACTGGCGGTACTATACGCCAAAATCAGCTCTTCGCGTAAGAGCCGAATGATATCAAACAATCTCACCCCAACCCAGCGCGCAATCGTCCCAAAAACGACAAAGATAAAGGCAAACATTGCCAAATAAACCACGCCGACTAATTTCGCCAGTGGAATCAAAGCCGCCAAGCCAAATTTGCTCACCGCGACGGTCATCAACCCAAACACACCCAGTGGCGCAACATGCATAATCATGCGCGTCACCCAAAACATACTTTCTGCAGCTTGGCTAAACAAACTAACCAGCGGTTTACCTTTTTCACCCAGTGAAGCTAATCCCAAACCAAACAGCACACTGAAGAAAATAATCGCCAGCATGTCGCCTTTTGCCAGCGCATCAAAAATATTGGTGGGAATCACATGGACAAACGTATCGACAAAAGAATGATGCGCAACGGTATGCTCAGACGCAACATAGCTCGAAATGTCAGTTTTTGTTAAACCAGATAGCTCAATGCCAGTCCCTGGTTTCAGTACATTGGCGAAGACCAAACCAACCAGAATCGCAAACGTGGTAATGAGCTCGAAGTACAATAAGGTCTTGCCACCCAAACGCCCCAGCGCCTTAATATCGCCAGTTCCCGCAACACCGACAACCAATGTACTGATGACAATTGGCACAACAATCATTTTGATCAAGCGAATAAACACATCACCGAGCGGCGCAATCCAAGTGGCAATCCATTCCTGACCCGAAAACAACCAACCGACAACGATGCCTGCAATCAAACCAATGACGATTTGCCAAGCCAATGAAGGCATTGGAATCAATGGTTTTTTATGTTGTTTATGACTGGCATAATCAAGGTGCGCAACTTGCTCGGCGGATTGATCAATATCGGTCATACAGAATTCCCTTGTGAAAACCAACCTTGGTTATTTTAATGATTTTCAATACCGTCGATTTTAAAACCAATTGAATGAATTCATTCTTATTTTTTGTAAATCTTTAAAACGTTTAAAAAAGCACTTTAAACCTCAATAGCTCATTGAGCGGAGTCGAAATGTGCGGAGTTTGATTCACCATAAAGACCAACACTTCGACTCCGCTCAGTGAACTGCTAGTTGACAACCTTAACATGGCTCACAAAATTACACGGCTTGGTGTCACTATTAAGCTGTAAATCCAAAATCGTTGTCCATGCGGTTTTACATGCACCTGTTGAACCTGGAACACAGAAAACAAGCGTACGATTTGCCATGCCCGCAAATGCTCGCGACTGCAAAGTACTCGTGCCAATTTCAAGCAATGAGTAATGGCGAAACAACTCGCCAAACCCTTCAACTTCTTTATCAAATAATGGCGCTAATGCTTCAGGCGTACTATCACGACCCGAAAAACCTGTACCGCCAGTTGTAATCACCACTTGAATATCGTTGGACGCAATCCACTTCGATACCACAGCGCGGAGCTGATAAATATCATCTTTCACAATCTCACGCGCAGCCAAAGTATGACCTGATGCAGCCAGCACATCACACAAATATTGACCTGATGTGTCGGTAGCCAATTCACGCGTATCTGAGACGGTTAGAATGGCGATATTTAATGGTTTCATGTAACTATTCTCTATATAAAAATCGAACTGTTTTCGCTAATTAATCAACTGCTTTACTGCGTCGTGCTTTAAAAAATGACTTGAGCATCGCGGCGCTTTCCTCAGCCATCAAACCACCCACAAAACTAAATCGATGATTATAAAAACCATTATCCAATAACTGTCTTGCGCTCACTAATGAGCCTGCACGCGGCTCTTCCGCTGCATAAACAACACGAGCCACTCGCCCATGAATCATTGCGCCAACGCATTGCGTACATGGCTCAAGCGTTACATATAACGTAACATCGAGTGGTAATCGGTAGTTTTGCAAGCGCTGGCACGCATCACGCAGCGCACAAATCTCCGCATGCGCAGTTGGATCATTCAGGGTAATCGGATGATTAAAACCTTCACCAATGATCTGACCATCATGCACTAAAACCGCACCGACAGGAACTTCTCCGAGATCGGCAGCGCGTTTGGCTAAATCCAAAGCAGCGGTCATCCAGATGTGGTCTTGATGGGTGAAAACCTCTGGTGTTAGTTCAATATTGGTGATTGTCATTAAAAATATTGCCGCCTAACCTTTAGATAAATCATGAGGGTAATAATCAAATTCAGCAACATTTTAGATCATTTCATACTAGTATGATGAAAACGTCTTATAAAATACTTTTGAGTTTGGAGGCCGTAAATTGCCGTTTCTTCTTATTAAATACTTAACAACTGCTGCGCTCGTCGTACTCATATCAGAAGTTGCGAAGCGCAGCGACAAATTTGGGGCGCTCATTGCTTCACTGCCACTCGTCACACTTCTGACGCTATTTTGGCTTTATTTTGAGAAACAACCTGATTCAAAAATTGCCAACCATGCCTATTACACATTCTGGTATGTAGTACCAACACTACCGATGTTTTTGGTTTTCCCACAGTTATTACAGCGTTTTGGATTCTGGGCGGCGATTGCATGCAGTATTGTGATCACTATCATCAGCTTTGGGTTGTTTGCACTTTTAGTTCGTCGTTTTGGGATTGAGCTGCTTTAATTAACATCAAGATCAATCAATTAAAGCAGCACAAAAAGCCCATTTTCGTTACATGCAACTAGCCCAATTGCCAATCAATCGGCTGCTTCCCATATTGCACTAAGTATTGATTTGCCTTAGAAAATGGACGTGAACCAAAGAAACCACCACGATTTGCAGCCAGCGGAGAAGGATGCGCCGCAGTCAACACCAAATGCCGCTCACTATCGATTCGTTTGCCTTTCTTCTGTGCATACGCGCCCCACAGAATAAACACCGTATGCTCTGTATTGTCATTCACCACATCAATCACTTGATCAGTAAACTCTTCCCAACCACGCCCCTGATGGCTCGTAGGTGTCCCTTCAACCACAGTCATCACGCTATTCAGCAGCAATACGCCTTGTTGCGCCCATGCAGTTAAATCACCATGACCCACGGGCTTAATGCCAGTATCGGTAGAAAGCTCATGCAAAATATTCCGCAATGATGGAGGAATTGGAATGCTGCGTTGTACCGAAAATGACAAACCATTGGCTTGACGCGCGCCATGATAAGGATCTTGCCCCAAAATCACGACTTTCACTTGATTCAGTGGCGTTGTATTGAACGCATTAAAAATCAAATTATTCGGTGGATAAATCGTCAATTCTTGTTTTTTTTGCTCAACCAAAAACTGACGCAAAGCAGTCATGGATTCACTGGTCAGCGCATCAGCCAAAGCCGCTTTCCAGCCCTCTTCCAGTTGGACGCGCGCTAGTGTTGCGGCTTTGCTATTTTCAGGTTGATTGTCTTGCGATAGTTCGGTCATATAAATTCTTTATTCATTAATAAAATACAGGATGGGTTTAGAACCCACACCTACAGAAGTACACATTTCTATTCAATCCTAGGGGCAGGTTCTAAACCTGTCATATCTACTGACGGCGAACATTGCAACGTTTAAAACGCTAATTCTTGCTTCGTTAAATCACACAACTGCTGACGCGCATATTCACTTAACTTGCGTTTATCGACTTTCAAATAAGCCACATGCTCATCAAGCAAAATCACGATGTCTTCCACACCGTCAACTGCCAGCAAACAATCCACCCAATCATTGATATCCGTCTTAAAACCTGCGAGTGGATGATCTGGCAAACGGATCGACAAACTTGATAAATACGGCGGCGACCCTAAGCGGATAACGATCAACAACCACACCAACGACAAGCCCGCAAGTATGCCCCAACTGATGTGCGAATTGGTATAGGTCAACAACAGCCCGCCAAATACACCACCCGCAAATGAGCCAAGAAACTGACTTGAGGCATTGATGCCCATCGCCGTTGCCTTCGCTGCCACTGGTGCACCCTTGGCCAGCCAAGACGGAACCATGGCTTCGAGCAAGTTAAAGGAAATAAAGAACAACCCAACGCCTAGCACCATGCCCACTCGGTTTTGCTCAACCATTAACACGACTAGCGAGATCACAATCAACCCGACCGCGCCAATAAAAATCAACCGCATCTGTTGCTTGATCTCAGCCACGATAATCGCAGGAATCGTCATCATTGCGCCGAGCAACAATAAAGGCAGGTAATACCAACCTTGATGCGCAACAGGAATCTGTGCGTATTGCTCTAATTGTTGCGGCAGCATCACGAAAGCAGCCGTCATCAATAAATGCAGCGCAAATATCGACACATGCATTCGATTCAAATCAGGCAACGCCAATACTGACTTTAATTGAACTTTAAAACCCAAAGGATTTTGCTTTAATAGACGCAATGGCGTCGGCACGATTACCAACAAACCAATTGCAAGAATGCCCGCAACAGATGTCAGCCAAAACAAACCAGACAATCCAAAAATCTTCGTTAAGTACGGCCCTAAACTAAACGCGACAATAAATGACAATCCAATCGTCATGCCCATTGTTGCCATGGCTTTATTACGATGCTGTTCACGAGTGACATCGGCAAGGAGCGCCATCGCTACCGCAGAAATTGCTCCTGCACCTGCAATTGCCCGACCTAAAATCACCCCCCAAATGGAGGTAGACATCGCCGAAATCGCACCACCCAACGCAAAAATCAACAGGCCAATTGCAATCAATGGTTTACGTGCAGTTCGATCAGCAAGCAAACTCACTGGAATCTGTAAAATTGCTTGCGATAATCCATATATCCCAACCGCCAAACCAATCAATGCTGGCGTTGCACCCGTATACCCCTGCCCATAAATCGCAAATACAGGCACAATCATAAATAGCCCAAGCATTCGCAAGGCAAAAATGCTACCCAATGCAAACATTGCACGTAGCTCTGATAGATTCATATCGGTTTGAGTTTCTCTAAGTCTGTTTCGAGGTCGGATTTGAACAAAAAATACACGCAACAATTTTTAAAAAAGCGTATTTTCAGATATAAGTTATCTAATTGCGTGGATTATGCCGTAATTTAATAATTCTTGTCACACAGATTAAAAAACCAAAACATATATCACGATACGATATATTAATAAAATTAAGCATTATCAATAAACTGCAACAAAATGATTGAGAAACAAAGATCAAATCTGCGCATCACTGAGAAAAAGTCGCACAATAAAGGAGCCAACATGATGCTTCACTACAAACATCCTGATATAATTTACAAGGACAACTCATACGATTCAACGACATATTGCAGCATAATTTATAAAGTTTTCCACTCTTTACAGACAAATTAACTGTGAAGTATGGTTTATGTGACTTTGTATATACTGCTTTGAGTATAATGTGACAGATCGTATGAACGATAAACGTCCAATTTTGTTACTGGTTGCTGAGTGACGAGATACGTCGAAGATGCTCCCCCTAATTTATAGTAAGGTCGCAAGATGAGTAATCAACCATACACTAAACCGCTCCGTATTCTGTCGATTCTCGGCACCATACTTGTTGCTGGCCTGTTGTTGACTGGCTGTGACAACGCGCTTATGAACCCTAAAGGTCAAGTTGGTCTTGAAGAGCGAAATCTCATCATTACTTCAACTTTATTAATGTTGATTGTGGTTATTCCAGTCATCATCATGACATTCTGGTTTGCATGGCGCTACAGAGCATCAAACACCAAGGCAACGTATACGCCAAACTGGGAGCATTCAACCAAAATTGAAATCGTTCTCTGGACAATACCTACCATTATTATTATTGCGCTCAGCTTTATCACTTGGAATAGCTCTCACTCTCTAGCTCCAAGCAAGCCAATTGAATCAACTGAAAAGCCGATCAGAATTGACGTTGTCGCTCTCGATTGGAAATGGTTATTCATCTATCCAGAACAAGGCATTGCGACCGTTAATGAACTTGCATTCCCCGTTGATGTTCCAGTTGAATTCCACATTACGTCTGGCACGGTCATGAATTCGTTCTTCATTCCACAATTGGGTAGCCAAATCTACGCAATGGGTGGCATGGACAACAAACTGAATTTGATTGCAAATCACCACGGTGTTTTCCCAGGTATTTCAGCAAATTACAGTGGTAAAGGTTTCTCTGCCATGAAGTTCAATGCTGTAGTCGGCTCAAAAGATGACTTCGCAGCATGGGTCAATAAAGTAAAACAGTCTCCAACTTCATTGGATTTGACAGCTTACAAGACATTGACAACGCCGACCGAAGCGGAAAAAGCCAACGAATACGAACCAACAGTTTATCCTGTTACATATTTTGCGTCCTTTAAACCTAATCTGTTTAAAGACATCATGGTCAGTTCACGAGATGGCGTTGATATTTCAAAAGTCAACGAAAAACCAGCAGTTCAAGCAGAACACGGTTCTACAGAACATGGCTCTCATGCTGACATGGAAATGTCCGATTCGCTTTCAGACATGAAAATGTCTTCCGCTCATTGAGTATCTGAGGAATTAGAAAATGTTTGGAAAGTTAACGCTAGATGCGATTCCCTACCATGAGCCGATTCTCGTCATCACGTTTTTGATGGCGATGTTGGGTGGGATAGCGCTGCTAGGTGCTATCACCTATTATGGCAAATGGAAATACTTGTGGACTGAGTGGCTGACCACTGTTGACCACAAAAAAATTGGTGTGATGTATATCGTTATTGCACTGGTTATGCTGTTTCGCGGCTTCTCTGATGCCGTGATGATGCGTACACAGCTGATGATTGCTGAAGGTGATAATCACGGATTCTTGCCACCTCACCACTATGACCAAGTCTTTACTGCACATGGCGTGATCATGATTTTGTTCATGTCTATGCCATTGATGGTCGGTCTAATGAACATCGTTGTACCACTACAAATTGGTGCACGCGACGTTGCATTCCCGTTCTTGAACGCGGTGAGCTTCTGGTTGTTCGCAATCGGTGTTGTTCTGATCAACATGTCACTTTTCATCGGTGAATTTGCACAAACTGGCTGGTTGGCTTATCCACCATTGTCTGGTTTGGCTTATAGCCCTGGTGTTGGTGTGGATTACTGGATCTGGAGTATTCAGATCGCAGGTATCGGTACATTGCTGACTGGTGTTAACTTTTTCGTGACCATCATGAAAATGCGTGCACCAGGTATGACATTGATGCGTATGCCAGTGTTCATCTGGACCATTCTGTGTACCAACATCCTGATCATTGCAGCCTTCCCTGTGTTGACTGTCACCATCGCGTTGTTAACACTTGATCGTTATTTAGGTATGCACTTCTTCACCAATGAACTTGGTGGCAATCAAATGATGTACGTCAACCTGATTTGGGTTTGGGGTCATCCTGAAGTGTATATTTTGGTTCTTCCTGCGTTTGGTATTTTCTCTGAAGTTGTGGCAACGTATTCACGTAAACGCCTCTTTGGTTATACCTCGCTGGTTTGGGCGACTGCTGTTATTACAATTCTGTCTTTCATTGTTTGGTTGCATCACTTCTTTACGATGGGTGCAGGCGCAAACGTCAACGCGTTCTTCGGTATCGCGACCATGATTATTTCGATTCCAACTGGTCTCAAAATTTTCAACTGGTTGTTCACCATGTATCGCGGTCGTATTACGTTCTCTCCATCAATCATTTGGACAATCGGCTTCTTGGTCACATTCACCATCGGTGGTATGACTGGTGTATTGCTCGCTGTTCCAGGTGCTGACTTTGTATTGCATAACAGTTTGTTCCTGATTGCTCACTTCCATAACGTGATTATCGGTGGTGTTGTATTCGGTTACTTAGCTGGTTTCGTTTACTGGTTCCCGAAAGCATTCGGTTTCACATTGAATGAAAAAATTGGTAAAAGCGCTGCATATTGCTGGATCTTAGGCTTCTTTGTTGCATTCGTACCGCTTTATATCCTTGGCTTCATGGGTATGACTCGTCGTCTGAACCACTATGACAACCCAGAATGGCAACCGCTATTGATCGTTGCATTCATCGGAATGTTGATCATCGGTTTAGGGATTTTCTTGCAGGTCGCGCAATTGTTCTTCGGTTTCGTGAACAAGAACAAAAACCTCGATATCTCTGGTGATCCATGGGATGGCCGTACGCTTGAGTGGTCTACTTCTTCTCCACCGCCGTTTTACAACTTCGCTGTGATTCCTCACGTACATTCACGTGATGCATTCTGGCGCATGAAAGAAAAAGGCACTGCCAACAATCATCCGACCAAATATGCTGACATTCACATGCCTAAAAACACAGGCGTTGGTGTAGTGATCGGTGTATTCGGTTTGGCATTTGGTTTTGCGTTTATTTGGCAAATTTGGTGGCTTGTTGCGATCAGTTTGCTTGCAATGGTTGTTACTCTCATTATCCGTAGTTTTGATAATGACACCGACTATTACGTGCCAGCCGCAGAAGTAGAGCGTATTGAAAATCTACATATCCAAGCTAAAGCAAACGCGCATCAGGATCTAAATCATGTCAAATGAAGTATTA
Source organism: Moraxellaceae bacterium (assembly GCA_025363155.1). GTDB lineage: Bacteria > Pseudomonadota > Gammaproteobacteria > Pseudomonadales > Moraxellaceae > Aquirhabdus. The sequence goes on along the minus strand of JANYEL010000060.1, from coordinate 734 downwards.
AGTGGTCATCACGACGATCATCATGATGGGCATGCTCATCATGATGCGGGTCCAATGAAAGTTTATGGGTTCTGGATTTACATCCTTAGCGATTTGATTTTGTTCGCGTCCCTGTTTGCAACTTACGCCGTTCTGCATAATAGTTATGCAGGCGGAGTGACTGGTAAAGACATCTTTGAATTACCATATGTTGCAGTTGAAACCGCAGCGCTGTTGCTCAGTAGTATCACCTACGGATTTGCGATTATTGCCATGTATAAAGGCAGCAAATCACAAGTGATTAGCTGGCTGATGGTGACTTTTGTTCTCGGTGCTGTGTTTATCGGCATGGAAATCAACGAGTTCCATCATCTGATTCATGAAGGACATGGTCCAGACAAGAGTGCATTCTTATCGGCGTTCTTTACGCTGGTCGGAACTCACGGTCTGCACGTGACCTCTGGTCTGATATGGATGGCAACCATGATTGCATTAGTTGCAAAAAATGGCATCACACCTACCAACAAAACCCGCCTACTCTGCCTCAGCTTATTCTGGCATTTCTTGGACGTGGTTTGGATTTGTGTATTCACCATTGTTTATTTACTGGGAGTGATGTAAATGGAACACGGACATCATGAGCATGGTGCTGACGCTAGCCATAGCGGCGGCCTAAAAGGATATATGATCGGTTTTGTGCTGTCAGTTATCCTGACTGCAATACCGTTTGGTTTGGTAATGTATCCACAGTTCTC
>JANYEL010000032.1 GCA_025363155.1 Moraxellaceae bacterium | reverse complement strand
CGCAAACTATCCTAAGCCCAAGCTATCACGGCACTTAAAAGGAGGACAGACAAAACGGTGTAATAGTGTAAAGAAAAACTCAACTTTACTCAAATGCAATCCTAGATTTATTACATATAACAAAAAGCTAACACAGTGTTCAAAATCTAATAAACACAGAAATTTCACAATGATCGACTCAAGCTTATTATTTTAATAATCAATCAAAACAGTACATTGGGGCACTCAATACTCACCACTATTATACTCAAAAAACTGCCAAAAATAAAGCGCCGTGACTGGCGCTTCATTAAGGTCACTTTAAGCAGAATCGCAAGATGAATGCTGATAGATGAGCAATTTGACCCAAACACCCACCTCACTCAAGATCTATTGCTAATTAAATGGATCCTGAACTGCGACTGGCGGCACATTTTTAGCACCCGAGACACTCGGACTCACTGTCTCCGAAGGCGGCGCATCAGGCTCACCACTAAAGCCATCCTCGACTTTAACCGTTGCTGGCAGAGCACTCGAAGTTGCTGCAAGTTGAGCCAACTTATCTTCAATCGAATCTGTAGGCGGCGGAATGGCAACGGGTCTTAATTTGACTTGGCGCTGAGCCGCAATCGAATCACTGACGCCCTCATCACTATCACTCACAAACGGCTTATAGGTAGAGAATCGCTCAGGAAAAGCTTTCACACTCGCAGGCAAACCAAAATCCATGGTTTGCATTGCACCCATTGCCGTTTGCACAGTAGTAAATACACCGTAGGTCAGAATAAAGCTCTCATCCTTTTGACCTTTGTTATAACGGAAATATTGAAACCGCGCCCGATCTGAGCGTTTTGCCAAGAAATCGGTAATTACACTTTCTTGTGAGACATTCATCAATTGCAGTGTCCAATCACTTTCATGCTGACCCACAAAGGCTGCCGCCCGAAACTCTGGACTATGTGTTGAATCTTGCTTAGCCGCCATTTTAGTCAAATCAAGCACAGGGACGAGATTGGATAAATTACCCAAATCCATTGGAAATCGATTTGATGCAGCCGACTTAGGCCCCGAATCATCAAAAGAATGGATCTTGATCACACGATCAGCAAGCTGCAACCAAATCCATAGAATTGCGCTAATCAACAGAATCGACACACCACAGATCAACCATGTGATTGGGAAAAATCGATGGCGCCAAGAGAGTGAATTTGAACTCATACTGCCTCCAATCCAGGGTTTTTATTTTGCAATGTCTGCATCAGTAGTTGTAAATCAAAATCTCGCGTAATCACACCTTGCCCCATTTTCCTCAAGAGTACCAAACGCAATTGACCATCTAATACTTTTTTATCCTGCCCCATCAAACTCAAGAAATCATCACTACCGATATCTGGCACTGTGACAGGTAGTTTTGCGTCAAGCAATAATTTCCGAATGCGTGATACATCAAGACTTGAAACCCAGCCAAGTCGTGCAGATAAATCAGCTGCCATTAACATACCTACAGCCACCGCTTCTCCATGCAACCACGCGCCGTATCCCATAAACGACTCAATTGCATGACCAAAAGTATGACCTAAATTCAACAATGCGCGCTCGCCTTGTTCATGCTCATCCGCCGCAACAATCCGAGCCTTATGCTGGCAAGAACGGAAAACCGCTTCCGCAAGCAGCACAGGATCACGAGCAACGAGATCATCAATATTCACTTCAAGCCAATCCAAAAACTCCAAATCACCAATCAACGCATACTTAATCACTTCTGCCAAACCAGCAGACAATTCACGATCAGGTAAAGTCGACAATAACGACATATCTGCCAAAACCAATTTTGGTTGTTTAAATGCGCCAATCATATTCTTGCCGAGCGGATGATTTACACCAGTCTTACCACCCACACTAGAGTCAACTTGCGACAAGAGTGTCGTCGGTACCTGAATAAACTCTACACCACGCTGGAAGCTTGCAGCGGCAAAACCCGCCATATCACCCACAACACCGCCACCTACAGCGAGTACAAGGCAATCGCGATTAAACCGTTGCTGCATCAGCGCATCAAAAATTAAATTGACGCTGTCCAACGTTTTAAAAGACTCCCCATCTGGCAGGATGCACTGTGCAACGGTCTTACCTGCACCTTGCAACACGTCGACATAGCGCTCTAAATATAAAGGAGCAACAACAGTGTTGCTGACAATCATCACCTGACGCCCATGCACATACGGCAACAAATACTCTGTCAAAGACAAGTCACTACCGATAAATATCGGGTAGCTACGTTCATGCAACGCAACATTTAAAGTCTGCACTGGATAAGTCGCAGAAACTGTTTGGGCTTGGATCATTTGCTCGGTCATAGATAAACTAATTTTTCTGGGATAGAAATAAAAAAACACCACATTGGGTGTCTTATTTTATCTCGTTTGTCTGAATAAGATGAATGATTTTTTGTGCGAGTTCACGCGCAGAACCATCGAGCGTCTGTACCACATGATGCGCAATAGAACGATAAAGCGGATCCCTGATCTCAAGCAACTCTCGCAACCGAGCTTCAGGATTACTTGTTTGTAATAATGGGCGATTTCGATCTCGTGAAGTTCTCGCAACCTGCATTGCCACAGGTGTGTACAAATAAATCACTGTACCACGCTGATGCAAATAATTCCGACTTTGCTCTCTGGTTACTGCACCACCACCAGTCGCCAAGACAATATTACTCATTGCAGTCAACTCGGCAAGCACCGACTCTTCACGCAAACGGAAACCTGCTTCGCCTTCTTTCTCAAATATCCACGGAATGGTAGCGCCAGTACGACGCTCAATTTCATGATCACTATCAATAAATGCATGACCCAGCAAGTCAGCTAAATGCCGACCGACCGTTGTCTTGCCAGCACCCATAGGACCAACTAAAAATAAATTACCATCGAACAATTTATTTTCAATCGAGCTTTGAGTTAAACCTTGCACCTCTTCAGATGCAAGGTCACTTTGAATCAACGCCATATCAAAATACCAACTGAGTATTATTGAGCTGGTTTAGGAGCTTGATTTTTACTTGCATTATTCACCAAGCGTGGCGTCACAAAAATCAACATTTCCTGTTTATTGTTAGATTGCTTAGTATGTTTAAACAAACGACCCAAATATGGTAGATCACCCAAGAAAGGAACCTTTGTAGTGCTATTTGAGATTTGATTTTGGAAAATCCCACCCAAGACAACCGTTTGTCCATCATCAACCAACACATTTGTTTGCAAACGATTGGTATTGATTGTCAACTGACCGTTTGGTGCTGCATCACCTGGGCTATCCGCATTCACCAAAAGATCCATTTGAACGCGACCATCAGGTGTAATACTAGGAGTAACTTCCAGACTTAGCTCAGCATTAATAAATGCTACTGAAGTAGCACCACTCGAAGTCGACTGTTGGTAAGGAATTTGCGTTCCAGCTGCTACTCGCGCCTTCTGCTTATCTAACGTTAGTACCTTAGGAGTTGCAATCACTTCGCCTTTTCCATCTGCTTGAAGTGCAGAAAGAGTCAAATCCAGCATGATATCTGAAATGCTCATGATTCCCAGTGCAATACTACTTGCACCGGTACCTGTTGCAGCCAAATCCACATTTAGATTATCTGGACGAGTAATCGTATATTTTGCAACAGATTGACCATTTTGAGTTGAGATTGCTGGATTTCTTAAATCAAAAAGAGTTGTTTCGTTACCGCCAACTAACAAATTAGGGCGACTAGCGACACCATGAGACAAAACACCCCATTGAACACCAAGCTCTTTACTAAATGAATCTGAAGCCCGAACGATACGCGCCTCAATCATCACTTGTTTTACAGGTACATCCAAACGTGCAATCATGTCACGAATTTTATCAATCGTCACAGCGGTATCCTGGACGATCAATGTATTAGTACGAGCATCTATTGAGACGGTGCCACGAGGCGATAGTAAACTACCAACATTAGTATCAGTATCACTAGTGCTAGAAGTTCCGTTACTACCATTTTTACCAGAGGTAATTAAAGTAAGAATATCATTCGCTTTAGCATAGCTCAGCTGAATGTATTGAGTAGAGAGCGGTGCAAGCTGCTCGACTTGGCGATTATTTTGTATTTCAAGCTTCTCACGAGCAGCTAATTCTGCTGCTGGGGCAACCATAATAACATTACCGCTCTTACGCTTATCCAGCCCTTTTGATTTCAATACAATATCTAACGCTTGATCCCAAGGAACATTCTGTAAACGAATCGTTATTTTTCCAGAAACAGTATCACTTGCAACCAGATTTAATCCAGTAAAATCAGCAATCAACTGCAACACAGAACGAATTTCAATATCTTGAAAATTCAAGGACAACTTTTGACCCGAATATTCAATTGGCTTTAGCACTGAAGGACGAATCTGAACAACGGGTTTGACACTAATGGTCAACTTATTATCTGCTTGATACGAAAGATACTCAAAATCACCTTGAGGCTGAATAACAAGAACACCATTATTACCTTCGTTATAAGCATCAATCGTCTTGATTGGTGTAGAGAAATCATTCACATCAAGACGACGGCGTAAACGCTCAGGTAATTTCGTCCCTAAGAAGCGCGCAATAATTTTAGTGCCTTGTTGCTGAACATCCACTGGAGCATTCGGATTATTAAGTTCAATCAGTACATTGCCCTCGCCACTACCGCCACGACGAAAATCAATATTTGTCACTTCATTCGCAATCTGACGGCTTCCTGCAACGGGTGTTACGACCGTACGCGTTGCGACCGATGCATTAACAACAGCGTCTTTCGTACCACCAATTTTCAAGATAAGTGTATTGCCTTCTACGCGCGTCGAGTAACCAGAAGCCTGATTAAGATTAACTACAAGGCGTGTTCTCTCAGCATTATCAACGACCGCTAAGCTACGTGCATTTCCAGAGCCCAAATCTTGATAGCGACTTGCCAAGCTACTTTTAGCATTTGGTAAATCAACAACTAGTCGAGCAGGCTTGTCCAACTGATATGCTTGTGGATTTGGCGGAGTACCATCAAATGCAAGACGCAATTCTGTTTCATTATTAGCCAAAGGAACAGTATTAATTCCCGTTAGCGCAACTTGGTCAGCCGCATATGCAGGCATCACCACAGCAATAGCACTTACAAGCGCGAGCTGAACAGACAAGTAACTCACCTTACCGATCTGCAATTTATTTTTGTCGGATCGAATTGCGCGCGCCACATCAAGAGTGCGGAACCCCTTACCAAACTTCATAACATCCATGTGATTTACCCCTAGACCCAACCAATTCGATAGCATCCGATTCATCATATTGCTATTGTTCATCTTGTTATCCTCAAAATTTGTTATGTGCCTGTATCAGCCATGATTAGGCTACGAGGCCGCTCAACAAAACCATCCTTGCCGTCTGGAACCACTTCAATCAAATTAATTTGAGTTGGCGTAATACCGACGATACGTCCGTAGTTTTTCCCAATATAGTTACCCACCTGAACACGCATTACACCGCCTTGAGGATCCTCTATCAAACCAAAGAGAGGACCTTTTAAGTTATGTATCGTTCCACGCATCAATAATGTTTCCAGAGCAAATTGCTCTAAAAACTGCGGCGGTCTATTTAAGTCAGGCATCACATGGCGACCTGCCATCACTTTAAGTTCTTCAGCCAAACTAGAAGGCAAAAATGGGCTACGTAAACCTTGAGCAGCATAGGTAAATGTAGGAACAGGTAAAAACACTGGAGCAGGCGTAATAGGAAGTGTCGGCTCGCCGTGTATTTGCTTCATCTCAGCAGTTACACCATCAACCCGAGAACTACATCCACTCACAAAAACAACACTCAACACCAAACCAATCAATGCATTCGGACAAATAAAGCGTTTTTTATTTAACTCACACATCACTGTTGAACTCATGATGCACCCCCTGAAGATTTAACTGCCCCTTGCGCGTTATTCGGCGTACCCTTTGCAGCAGAATCATTATAACGATACGTTTTAGAGTGAATCGTCAGACCCAACACTGGAACTTCTGATTTAGATTTACCTGCAAGTGGCGCAATCTCAAAATCATCAATCGTCACAATACGCGGCAAAGCAGCCAGAGCACTAACAAATGCACCAAAAGAGTGGAAATCACCACGTCCTTTAATCGCTATAGGTAATTCAACAAAGAAGTCTTTCTTCACTTCACTTTCAACATTGATATTATCAAACTGCAAGCCACTACCAACGCCGGTATAATTGATATCTTCAACCAAACCAGGAATCTCTGTTTCTTTTGGCAACTGCAATAACAATTGACCAAAAGTAGATTCCATTTGTTCTACTTGACTTTGATATTGTTGTAAATTACGCAGCTTTGAATCCTTCTCACGATATTCAGTCAATAAGCTTTGCTTTTGACCTTCCGCTGCAGCAATCTCATCACGGACTGGTCGAATGAGAAGTAAATACGCCAACACCAATACAAACGCAAAAACAAAAACATAGATCGTAAACTTTACAGGGAGTGGCCAGCTCCCCATATTTTGAGGATCCAACGACTTAAAGCTATTATTAAAATCTTCAAATGAAAAACTAGTTTTACTTTTTGAAGCAGCGCTATCCTTAATCATGATGCAGCTCCCATTTTATTTTGCACAGCCGCAGGCTGCGCCCCATTCACTGAAGCAACTTCAGCTTGAGGAAGCTCCAAATCAACAGAAATAACGAACTGACCATAAGTATCTTCAGGACGTAATACTACGCCGCCTGAAACCGGAGCAACGATGGTACCTTGAAACGAGTTCATAAACGCGTTACGAAACCATGGTGAATTTTCCAAATTCCGCAGCAACTCAGAGACATCATTCGGACTTTGAGCACGACCTTCGATCGTGAACTTATCCCCTGCACGCGCAAACTTTGTAAGATAAACATTTGCAGGTGTCAAACGAGGGAGTTCATCAAAAATACGCACAACCACAGGGCGCTGCCCCTGCAAATCCTGAATCACCTTCATACGAGCAACAATCTCATCACGTCTCGCCTGCAACCCAGACAAACTTTTTAACTGTTCATCCAACTGAGCATTAGCACTTGTAACTTGCGTATTAGCTTGCTGCTGATCATCCAAGATGTGATTAAATATCATCCAAACAAGGCCAGATAAAACAGCTGCAAGAAGGAAAATAGCCACATTTATGGTTAGAAATTCTTTTTTTCGCTCCTCTCGCTGCGCTTCGCGCCAAGGGAGTAGATTTATTTGTGCCATGTTAATCAAAACTCCTGAGTGCTAGTCCACAGGCTATAATGAGCGCTGGCGCATCATTTTCGATCGCATTTGTATCGATTTGCGGTGCAAAACCCATATGTGTAAATGGATTAGCAACACTCACGCGATTCCCTAATTTTTCTTGAATCAAACGAGCAAGACCCGGAATACTTGCGCTACCGCCAGCCAGCAAGATGTGGTCTACATCGTTATATTGACTCGATGAGAAAAAGAACTGCAAAGATCTCGTCACCTGCTGTGCGACCGACTCCATGAACGGAATCAAAACTTCCGGCTCATAATCATCAGGTAAATTACCTTCTTTTTTAGAGCGACCCGCTTCTTCGAAAGACAAGCCATATCGACGTTGAATGTCTTCAGTCAGCTGTTTGCCACCAAAAAGCTGTTCACGTGTATATATGATCTGATCTTGACGAAGCACATTCAGTGTGGTCATGGTATGACCAATATCTACGATCGCAACAACATCAGGATCATCAGGTAACGCATCCACCATCAACCCAAATGCACGCTCAATCGCATAAGACTCAATATCAACAATTTTTGCCGTTAAATTGCCAATTTCCAAGACATCCACACGCTGCTCAATGTTCTCTGAACGAGAAGCCGCAAGAAGTACACTCACCCGCCCAGGGACAACCGTAGAAGGACCTAGCACTTCGAAGTCTAGATTTACTTCAGATAAAGGATAAGGAATATATTGATCAGCATCTAAACGAATTTGCATTTCACGCTCATCGTCACTCATATCAGGTTCCATATCGATGAGCTTTGTAATTACTGCCGAACCTGCTACCGCAACAGCAGCATTTGAAGAGTGAGGCTTCGCACGTGAAACAACACGAGCAATAACTTCTCCGACAGCTTCAACGTCAGTAATATTTTTTTCAACGACTGCGTTCGTTGGCAAAGCCTCAGAAGCATAGCTTTCAACATAATATCGACCGTCTCGGATACTCAGTTCCAAGAGTTTGACTGATGTTGTGCTGATATCCAGTCCTACTAGACTGGAATTTTGTTTACGTCTAAAGGAAAGCACGTTTAATTCCCTTTTATTGTTCTGTCCAAATTTGAAATGCTATAACAGCAATTCACCTAACAACCTAAAACTTATTCTATCGACATCCGTAAACTTGTCTTTAGTAAAAAAACGCCTAGCCTTAGGCACTTTGACGCCATACTTACCTGACAACGACAAGCCTACACAATCATAAAAGGTTTACCACATCTCGTTACAAATCACCATGACTAGTGATAACACGCCTTTTGTAGCAATACAAGATATTTACAGAAATAATTCAAGATACACTTCAAATAAAAGCAATAAGATGTCATCCCTGTATGTTCTAGGTATACTCAGTCGCAACGAAGACTTACGGTATTAAAACGCACTTGTCATGAAAAAGCTATCTTGCGCTGGACGAATTCACCCTTTTTTTGCACTTTTCCTTGTGTTGTTAATGGCGCTTCCCATTGGATTCTATGGATTATATCTATTCATTGCGCCCAGCTTGCCTGACATTGCCCAGCTCAAAACTGCATCCGCAGCGATTCCATTACAGGTTTACTCAAAAGACAAAAAACTCGTTGGCGAGTTTGGTGAGAAAATTTCTTACCCTGTCAGTTACGACGAAATCCCACCATTAATGGTGGATTCCTTTCTCGCCGCTGAGGATTCTTCGTTCTTTACTCACAATGGCGTAAGCCTAAAAGGCCTTGGTCGAGCAGTGAGTGAAGCGCTGCAAAGTGGTCGCGGTCAATCGGGTGGTTCAACCATTACCATGCAGGTTGCAAAGAATTATTATCTCAGTCCTGAACGCACGTTAAAGCGCAAACTCACAGAAATTTTCTTGGCCCGAAAAATAGAACAAAACTTAAATAAGAAAGAAATTTTCACACTCTATGTGAATAAAATATTTTTAGGCCAGCATGCTTATGGTATTGCCGCAGCCGCTAAGGTGTATTACCAAAAGCCACTCAAGGATCTCACTATTGCCGAAATGGCCATGATTGCAGGACTTCCGAAAGCACCCACTAAGTACAACCCTGTCAATGATCCTGATCGCGCCATTGAACGTCGTAACTGGATTATTGGTCGCATGCTGCAACTTGGATTTATTAATCAAGCTCAATATCAAGAAAACGTAAACGCACCATTAAATTTGCATTTTAGCTACAATACCAATCGTCTGGATGTCAGCATGCCATACGTCTCAGAAATGGTCCGAGATGC
>JANYEL010000006.1 GCA_025363155.1 Moraxellaceae bacterium | reverse complement strand
GGCAGCGCGTGAGGAACTACGTATTCGTAGCCTCGTGACCGATGGTACGGTGAGTCATTCTGAATATGAGCAAGTCCTAGCTAAGAAAAATGCCAGTGCGGCGTTGACGGCACAGGCAGGTCGTCAGCTCAACCTCAATGAAAACAAAGTGCGCTATCTCACACTCACTGCGCCGCGAGCTGGGATTATCAGCAATCTGAACTTCGAGGTCGGACAAGTGGTGGGCGAGGGGCAACCTGTTGCGACCTTATCCGATCAAAGCGAGATGGAGTTGGCTGTCGATCTGCCTGATTATATGGTGAAGGACATCGCATTGTGGCAGGCGAGAGCAGAGTTCTGGTCATCAGGCCCAGAGAGTCCATCGCGAAAAATATCTCTACAACTGCGTACCGTTTCACCTATTGCGGCGGGCATGAGCCAAAGTTTTCAGGCCCGTTATCGTCTGCTCGGCATGACTCCCGCCGAGATGCGTGAACTCAAGCAAGGCATGAGTGCGCAAATCACCATGACGAGGAATTCAAATACGAGCAACTCAAACAATCAGGTCATCAGTCTGCCTTCAGGGGCAGTGGGTAAGACCAATCGCGGGACATACGTCTGGGTCGTGACAAAAGAGCATCATCTGCGTCAAGTGCCCGTCAATGTCCTCCGTTTTACCGAAACGACGGTCGATGTGACAGGGCTAACCATGGGGATGCAGGTTGTGAGCTTAGGCATCGAAAATGTGGATGATCAGATGACTGTGGAAGCCATAGAGCAGTCACAGGACGATAGCGAGGCCAGTCCAGAGTCCAATATAGCAGCCAAAGTACCTAGCCCAGTACAAAGTCAAACTCAACCCAATAACGCACCCTCGCTAAGCAGTCTTGCGACTGCGTCAAGTGTCAGATCGTAATCCTATGATGAAGTCATTTAATTTATCTGAATGGGCCGTAAAGACGCAGACCTTTGTGTTGTTTCTGATTATTCTTGCACTGGTTGCTGGTGGGATGGCCTTTCATGGATTGGGTCGTTCGGAAGATCCGCAGTTTAACGTACCCGTCATGTCGGTAATGATGGCATGGCCTGGAGCGACGTCCGAACAAGTCCAAAACCAAGTGCTCAATCGCGTTGAGAATAAGCTGCGCGAAGTTGATCACGTGAAAGCCATCCAGTCGTTTAGTCGACAGAATTACGGTGGCCTGCTGCTCGAAATGAAAGGTGGCATGAGTGATGCCGAACTGAAAGACGCATGGTATCAAGCGCGCAAGAAAATCAGTGATATCCGTAGTGAATTTCCACCCGGTGTGTCGGATCCTATCTACAACGATGAATACTCAGATATTTATACCGTCCTCTACGCAGTGCAGGGTAAAGGTCTGAGTTATGCTGAACTGCTGAACTACGCCAATGACATCAAGCGCGGATTACAAGCCGTACCGAATACCAAAAAAATAGATATCTTTGGCCAGCAAAAACAACAGATCTTTGTCGAATTTTCCAGTCGTAAATTAGCAAGTTTACAGCTCTCGCCGAGCACGATTATCAATGCCTTGTCTCAGCAAGATCCCGTCGCTTCAGCGGGGATCTTTGAAACGAAGAGCGACCGCGTCTTTGTACGCATCGGCAACTCTTTGAAAAATGCCAAAGATGTCGGTCAAACACCCATTCGCGTTGGTGCAACGGTTGTCCATTTGCGCGATATCGCGACAATCAGTTCGGGTTATCAAGACCCAAAAGACTATGAAATTCGTTTTAACGCCAAGCGGACATTGGTGATCGGTCTGACGATGCAGCAGGGCAGTAATGTCCTAAACTTCAGTAAAGATCTGGATGCTGAGATGGTCGAACTTCGTAAAGCGCTGCCAGTCGGTCTGAATATCACCAAGATCGCTGATCAGCCTAAAGTGGTAGAAAGTTCAATTGGTGAATTTGAGAAGAGCTTTCTAGAGGCTTTGGTGATTGTACTGATCATCTCGTTCATAGCGCTGGGATTCCGTTCTGGTTTGGTCGTTGCCACCAGTATTCCGCTGGTTCTCGCCATCGTTGCAGTGATCATGAAGATGAATGGCTGGGATTTGGATCGTGTCACTTTGGGTGCCTTGATCATCTCATTGGGGCTATTGGTCGACGATGCCATCATTGCTGTGGAAATGATGCAGGTCAAAATGGAAGCGGGATGGGATCGAATCAGATCTGCATCTTTTGCCTATTCCTCGACTGCATTTCCGATGTTGACGGGTACGCTGATCACGGTGGCTGGCTTTATGCCTGTGGGTCTGGCCAAATCGGATGCGGGTACTTATGCCAGTGGAATCTTCTGGATTTTAAGCACGGCGCTGATTGTGTCATGGCTGGTGGCTGTGGTGTTTACGCCATACTTGGGCTTTAAACTCTTGCCAGATCGTCATGCTAATCAGGGTAAACATCAATATGATCCCTATGATCGTCCCATTTTTCATCACTTTAAACGTGTCATTGCTATCGCGATTCATCGTAAATGGATCGTGATCGGCATTACCTTGGGACTGTTTGTCGCTGCCTTATTAGGCATGACTGTGGTGCAACAGCAATTCTTTCCCGTGGCATCGCGCTTAGAGTTGCACGTCACGTTAACGCTGCGTCCTGGCTCTTCGTTTGCTGCGACCGAAGCTGATGTCAAACGTCTGGAAAAAATGCTGAAAGACAATTCCGACATCCAATTCTATACCTCATATATTGGTAAGAGCAGTCCGCAATATTATCTCTCGGCTGTACCTGAACTTCCGAATGCTAGCTATGCTCAACTGGTGATTCTGACCAAAGATCTGGATGCGCGAGAACGGGTACGCACCAAACTGCTCAAGCTGTTTAGTGATGGTCGTCATTTCCCAGATGCCTTTGGGCAGGTCAAACGTCTTGAGTTTGGCCCACCTGTTAAATACGCGATTTCCTTCCGCGTCAAAGGCCCTGATACCAATAAACTGCGTGACATTGCCTATCAGGTACAGGCCGTGATGCGTAAGGAACCATTGATAAAAGATACGCTGCTTGAGTGGAATGAAAAGTCCCGTAACGTCAATATCAACGTCAATCAAGAAAAAGCCGCAATGCTAGGTATTTCCAAGAAAGATTTGGCGGATACCATTCAAGTGATGCTGGGTGGTATATCACCGACGACGATTCCGAAGGGTGAAGATCAGGTAGAAGTGGTAGTGCGTGCTGATCGTCATGAGCGGCAGTCGATTGAATCGTTGGGGCAAGTTGTACTCTTTACCCGTAATGGGGGCGCCGTGCCGTTGTCGCAGATCGCCACCATTACGCCTGGTTATGAAGATCCTGTACTTTGGCGTTATGACCGAAAGAGTTATATCGGGGTTTCGGCTGATGTCGCCGATGGGGTGCAAGCACCAGATGCTAGCGCGAAGATTGATAAGCAGTTGGACAAGATTCGCAGCAAACTGCCTGTCGGTTACGAGATCGAAATGGCGGGTGCTGTGGCCGAAAGTGACGCGGCTAATATGGCGATTGTTGCTGTGGTGCCGATTATGATTATGATCATTTTGCTGCTGCTGATGGCGCAGTTGCATAGTTTTTCTAAGGCGTTCATGGTGTTTCTGACAGCGCCCCTCGGTTTGATCGGCGTCGTACCTGCGCTGTTGATTTTTGGTTCGCCATTTGGCTTTGTCGCCTTGATTGGCGTCATTGCATTGGCAGGGATGGTGATGCGTAATTCGGTGATTTTGGTTGATCAAATCTCGCAGGATGAGCGGGAGGGTAGCTATCAATATGAAGCGATCATTGAGGCGACTACGCGCCGCGCTCGTCCAGTGATTCTGACTGCCGCTGCTGCGATGCTCGGCATGTATCCGTTGACCAAGAGTCTGTTTTGGGGGCCGATGGCGATTGCGATCATGGGTGGTCTGTTTGTTGGTACCTTGCTGACGCTCGTTTTTGTTCCTGCGCTATATGCCGCATGGTTTAAAGTTGAAGTGCATGAAAATGATCATTATATGCGGTGAAAGTCATAGCGTGGGCTTTAGCCCACGGGCTGCTGATCCATCGTGAACTTATGGTATGTTTTTAACTTCTATCAAAAGTTTAATCTTAGCTTGTATAAAATATGGTTTTATAGAGCAAGAGAGGATTGTTTAACGCAGGAAACCCATGATTTAATTCGATATCGCGATGGGTTTCGTGCCTATACACTTCCTACTTTTACTTAACATCCATTTAAATTTGCAAGCCAATTTCTTGAAAGAACGTATTCATATCAATACAACGGACACGAAAATCATCAGCAATATCAGGTATTTTTGGACTTTGATTTGGCTGATTTTTATTTAAGTTATAATTTTTTGTTTCACTCGTCACTATGACTAAGTTTTCTTTCTTGGCTATAGCTACTAGCCAGCCATCTGCATTTTTCTCACGCGTCCAACTCTTATCATTTGTTAAAGCTTTTTCGCTATAGTTGTCGCTATTTGCAATATGTTGGATGACTTCTGCCCATGCCTCTGCATAATCCTTATGCTTCAAATACGTACCATCAAAATGCTCTTCAAGCCAATCCTTAAAGCTCTCATCTTGATGGTTTTCATTGACAACAATATCAGGCAATATAATATGCGAATTTAGAATCGTTTGAAGTTTCTGCCAAAAGCTTGGGAAATGATCAAAGCGATAATATCTATCATAAAAATTGATATAAATATTTGTATCCAATAGATATTTACTCATTAACATCACGTCCTGCTAATGCTTTATAACCTTTAAAGCCAACGCCAATGATATTAAAGGCATCAGTATAAGATAGTCGATCTTGATTAACAGCATTCGCAATATAATTGAAAAAATTCTTGTCTATCATGAAGTTGATGTTGTTATTGTAGCTTCCGCCATTCGATCTCTCTTGCGGTAAACGATCAAAGTTTTCTTGTAATTCAGCAATGCGATTTTTATATTCCGATAACGTGATTCTTTGCAAATCTAATAGCCGTCTAACGATTACAAATTCGCTCACTTTGAACTTACTGGCTAGACTTTTACTATCAATCAAATTCGATTGTAAAAATATTTTCTGTGGCACTAAAATTTCGGCTGTTACTTTATTAACAAATGCTTCAGTCCGATCAAATTGATACTCTCCAGTATCTATGACATTAAAAATTTCTTCAGTTCCAACAAATATATGAACTAACTCATGTACCAGTGTAAATAGCTGCCCAGCTTTGCTATCTTTCTGATTAATGAAAATAATCGGGGCTTTATCATCAAGCAAAACAAAGCCACGGAATTCACTTAAATCCAGCGGGCGATGTGTATTATCTTTGACTTTGCCATTAAAAAAGACAAATACGCCAATCTCATTGATTTTGTGACGTAAATAATTCAGTGGATTTTGTCCTGCCACATTTTGGAAAAATTCAGGTATCTCAAGCTTGCCACGTATCGAACTGGCGACCTCATAGGCATTATCACTGATTGAGTATCTGCCAATAAAATTAAGATTTTCAGCGACTTCATTACGCAAGAAATCTTGTTTTACTTCCATTGCCAAGATTGTATCGCGCAGTTCTTCGCTCATACCGTTCAATTCATTAGAACTGACCGTCCTAAATTCTAGGCGTTTATTTTCAATATCAATCGTTTTGTTGAGTAATAGAAGACCTGTTGGTACATTAATTTTCTTTGCAATTTCTGATAATTGATTAAAAGAGGGTTGTTTTTCACCGCTCAAAAATTGATCAAGATAATTTATTTTTGATTTTAAAACATCCAAAGAGATTTGAGCATTTTGAACGTAATAATTCAATGTGTTTGTGTCGATACGCATTGACATTATTCGCCCTCCCTTTGTATCGCATTTATCTTAACATAAAAATAAGACTTTCCTGTGCTTAGAACATATTCTTACCAACTTATTCAAGACGTTCTCAAACGTAATCAACTGCTCACGGTAATACTAATATTGCTGGTGACGCAATTTTATTTCTCATGGAAAACCCTCACTAATTTAGTTGGTCCGTTGAATTTGCCGGGAATGGTACATGCCTGTCACTACTGCAGTTTTATATGAAGGTGTATAAAATTTTGCAGCTATAAAAACCGCAATCCCTGCGGTTCTTTGCTTTCTCTGGGAAGAATAGAGTGTACTTACTTAGTCTCGGCAAAGAGCTCGCGACCAATGAGGATACGGCGTACTTCAGAGGTTCCTGCACCAATTTCACAGAGCTTGGCATCGCGCCATAGGCGTCCTGTGGGGGTGTCGTTGATGTAACCATTACCGCCCAACGCTTGAATCGCTTGCCCTGCCATCCATGTGGCTTTTTCGGCATTATAAAGAATCGTACCAGCGGAATCCTTACGCGTTGTTTCGCCGCGATCAGCGGCTTTGGCGACAGCATAACTGTAGGCAGCGCAGACGTTGTAGCCGACGTACATGTCAGCCAGTTTGGCTTGCATCAATTGGAATTCACCAATTGGCTGACCGAACTGCTGCCGTTCGTGTACATAAGGTACGACGACATCAAGCGTCGCAGCCATGATGCCGAGCGGAATCGCACCGAGCACGATGCGCTCGTAGTCCAACCCTGACATCAGCACTTTGACGCCTTTATTGACTTGACCGAGGACGTTTTCTTTCGGAATTTTGCAATCTTGAAAGATCAGCTCGCTGGTGTTTGAACCACGCATGCCGAGTTTGTCGAGTTTGATCCCTGTGCTAAAGCCAGCAAAGTTTTTTTCGATAATAAATGCGGTGATGCCGTGCTGATTTGCATCAGGATCGGTCTTGGCATAGACGACGAGAACATCGGCGTCGGGGCCATTGGTAATCCACATTTTACTGCCGTTCAAGACATAGTGATCACCTTGGAGTTCGGCGCGTAGTTTCATGCTGACGACGTCGGAACCTGCGGTGTGTTCCGACATGGCCAACGAACCAATGTGTTCACCCGTGACCAGTTTGGGCAGGTATTTGAGTTTTTGTTCATGGCTGCCGTTAAGGCTGATCTGATTGACGCACAGGTTGGAGTGACAGCCGTAGGACAGGCCAATTGCCGCTGAACCGCGCGAGATTTCTTCGGTGACGATGGCATGTTCGAGATAGCCTAAGCCGACGCCGCCGTATTCTTCAGCAACGGTGATTCCGAGCAGGCCAAGCGAGCCGAGTTTTTGCCAGAGGGCTTTGGCGAAGTGATCTTTTTTATCGATTTCTTGCGCAATCGGGGTAATTTCTTCGGCGACGAAGCGGCGCACCATGTCGCGCAATGCGATGGTCGAGGCGGGTAGGTCGTGATTAAAGCTGGAGTGATACATCGGTTGATCGTTCCTTAATCCGTTATTTTTCGCAATTTTTTTTGATGTGATTCTCAATTCACATCAATGTGTCTCCATTCTTGTTAAACCGTTTCCGCTAGGCAATGCTGGTCGCTTCATTCGTCTCATTTTGCGATGCATCCAAGGCAGCGTTGATCCATTTCAGGGCTAGAGATTTGATGGTGTCGATCTGCGCTTCGCTGTACTTCACATCGGTAAAGGTAAAAGAGAAGGTCATCTTGCCGCGCAAGGTCATGACGCAGACCACGACTTCATCGAGTTTGCCAATGGTTGAAGGGAAGATGTTCTCAAACTCTAGATCGCCAAACTGATTCGGAAAATCGAGGTTGCCGAGGTTGGTGATCGACAGATCGTAGTCCATTTTGGTCAGTTGTTTTGCGATAAAACCTGGTGTTACTGCGGGGACAAGCTCGTCCATCAGGGTGCAACCATCAATCAATTCGCTGAACAAGGATTTGTCGTCGGCTTTGTTCTTGAGGGTTTGCTTGATTTCGCGTGACACATCCCAAAAGTCACGATCGGGATTGCAGTCAACGTTAAATTTGATGGCGGTGATATACAAGCCAAATGCTTCGCCGACTTTTTCGGTGAGGCGGTTGCGTAGGTTGATCGGATTCTGGATACGGCGTTTCCAGCTGTCGCCATGAAATTCGGCAAAGGCACGCAAAAATGCGGTACATAACGCAGTTTGTACCGTGGTATTTTCCGCCTTACAGCGTGCGGAAAAACGCGCTGTGTCGGTCTGACTCCATTCCCAAGTTTGGAGAAAATATTTTGGCGGTACGGTCACAGGTTTGAAGCTAAACGCTTTAAGGCTGACTAGGTTCATACGGAGTAGGAATTTCAGCAGGCGTGCTTTCAATCGTGCGAGTAACGTCACGCGCCATTTACCTGGAAATTCTGGAATCATCGCATTCAGTGGTGGAAACAGTGGCAAGCTCTCGAAGTGTTTTTGCTGATTTCCAAGCAAGACCAACAGGTCGCGGAGCACAATAAATCCAGCGAGCCCATCGGCAAAAGCATGGTGACAGACCAATAGTAACTCGGATATCCCATCGCCACGAATCCATACCACGCGTACGGGTGGTTCTTTTAGCATATTAAACGGGACACCCATTTCGCGTGTCTGCACGCTATTCCATGTCTGGTCGTTTTCACGTTCAACGATGCGGAGCGGGATTTTTAAATTTGGATTGTATACAAAGTCAGCGCCACCATTACTCTGAGGTACAACATGCATGGATAGTGTCGGAAATTTTTCGCGCACGCGAACGATCGCATCGCGCAATTCCGCTTCGCTAAAATCACCTTTGATCCGAAAACTGGCCGTAAAGTTTTGCACTAGCACACTTGACGCGAGCCAGACCGCGAGTTCAGCACCTTGCATCTTTTGGCGGGGAGTATTCATGGTTGCTCTCGGAGATGATGTGGTGTGTGTGATCATGCTAAACGTTGAAAAAGACCACGCAATAGAGGTTTGCGACTGGGAGCAGTTTTCCCCGCGCGATGAAATGCTTGTCCAGCTAGAATCGGATCATCGGTCTCGGCATAGACCTCGAGCCAGAGTGGGTATTGGTCGACAGTGCCTTCCTGATTAGGGTGAAAGCTCGGTTTAAAATAGTTCAACCATGGTTTGGCCATCGGTGCCAGCACGCCTTTCGGACTAAATCCCCAGACGAGACCTTGGCCAATAAATTTGGCGCGCTGTACTGGGCCAAAACCATCGGCTTTAAGGAAGGAGTGTGCATTGATAAAGATTTCGCTCAGCATATCCGCCGTCAGAAATAGCATTGCACCTACACGCATGGCGTAGGGTACGTGGGCGACCGTTTTCATTACATCAAAAGCGACTGCTTTATGTTCAAATTCTTCGATAGAGTGCCAAGCTAACATCGCGAGAATGCGTGGGTCTTGTACGCCCTGCATGGTGGCTTGCTGTTCAAAAAAGCATTTGGCAAACATCGCAGTGATATGCTCGCAAGCAGCGGTGATGGCTAAATTCATTTCTGGTGAGAAGGTCTTGCCGCTATTTTCTAGCTTGGTTTTGAGATTTTTTTCTAGCTTATCGATCGGCAAGCCTTGCTGGCGCAGGAAATCATTGAACTGGGTATGGACGATGCCGTGCTGGGCTTCTTGCTGGATAAAGTCGGCGACGTCGTTCAGTAGTTTACGGCTCTTTATTTGCTCTCGAAAATGGCGCACGCTAACGATGAAGTATTTCTCGCCTTCTGGGAATGTTGCGCAGACGGCATCCATTAACCGTGTTTTGATTGGATTATTTTCAAACCAATATTTGGGTAGGCTGCTATCCAGTTTAAAGTCGAGTTGTTTGCGCACGACGATGTCGGCAGCTTCTTTTAATAGGTGGCTCGTACTGATCGTCATGATCTGCGGCTCTCGGCATTTGTTTTTTGCGATAGTTGCTGGATTGTGGCGTACTGGAGTCGATTCTTCGAATCCAAGCCGTGCAGCAGTATAGGGATGAGGAGCGATCGCTACAGGTCATCTCAAGACAATACTCGGTACAAAGATGCCAATGTTTGAGTTGTGAACCGCCGTGTGAGTGCGTTCCTATTTATAGATTTAATGTCGAACCTCGTTAAAAAAGATTGCTTGCTTTGGATTTAGTTGTAAACTGATTCTGTTCATTGAATTGTGCCTACTAAATCACAAGAGTGTAAAAGCATGATTTCTGGAATTTCTGGAGAGTTATATCTCTGCAAAATTTTCAAAGATAAGGAAAATCAATAATGAATGTATTGGATCCACGCACAATCGAAAAAAGACGCTTAGATTTTGTTGATATTCACGGCTTGCAGATTCTTGAAGCCATTCGAGAGTGTCGAAATTTTCAGGAAAAACGAGTCAAAGAATACGTCGATCTTGCTGAAAAAAGTACCACGAAAGACTTGAAGCAGGTGTACTTGGATCTCATTTCTGAAGAGATGCGTAAGTTGAATCGCTATACCAAGTTGCGGACTGACTTTGAAGCATTCTGGTCTAAACCTTCGACGTAATCGTTTTATATGCCCAAGCTTTGAATGGGTTTTGATGTGACAGAGGATTTATCATGGCTAATGTCGAACAGCAATCGTTGAAAGAGCAACTTCAGAATCGATTGGGAGTGTTTTCGCCCAGCGTGCTGGAGATCGTCAATGAATCTCATGGTCATGGTGGTTATTTTGAAGGCAAAGAAAGCCATTTCAAAGTGGTGATCGTGAGCATTGCATTTGCCGATTTACGCGCAGTTCAGCGCCATCAAAAAGTTTATGCCGCAGTCGGTGATTTGTTAGCTGCGCCCAGAATTCATGCTTTAGCGATTCATGCCTACACACCAGAAGAGTGGCAAGGGCAGTCGGTTGAAAGTCCGCCATGCGCGCATCAGAAGTGAGCGTTTCCCTATTTGTTCAATCGAAGTGAATTTAGTTTTCAGGAATGAGAGGGATTTCGCATGCTGATAAAAATGATTCATATGACTGCAGGTTTACTCGTCATTATCTTGTTTTATGCGCAAGCCCTGATGCTGTTACAGCGTCGTCGTGTGGCTCAGGCATTCCCTGCGGATCGTGTTCAGCCGATTACGGGTTTGGCAAAAGTCTTAAAAATTGCTTTGCATATTTGCTGGACGATATTGATTGTTGCGGGTCTCTATTTGCTGGCAAATTTGCCGGGTATCTATCCCTATTGGCTGATGGCGAAAATTGGTTTGTTCGTATTGGCGATTATCTTTTCAATCTTCAGTTTTCGTGGAAAAGGCTCAAAACCTGAACAAAATATCGGTTTGATTGGTGCTGCAATTTGTTATGCTCTGATTCTATTTCTAGTGGTGGTAAAACCATGGGGATATGTGTTGACTGGCGGAGCAAATCAACCAATTGCAGGCAGTGCGAGTGCAGATTTGGGGCATGGGAACTAAATTGGTTTTGCGGCAAATATTATTTATTCAATGGTTTAAAGTGATTTAAAAAGGGGTTCGTGATGCGTCGGGTGGTTTTTAATCAGAAAGGCGGTGTGGGGAAGTCGAGCATTACGGTAAATCTAGCCGCCATTGCAGCCGCGCGAGGCAAACGAACGCTGGTGATTGATCTCGATCCACAATGTAATTCGAGTCAATATTTGCTCGGCGAAAAAGCGACACATGGTCAAAACAACCCGATTCTTGAGCCTAATATTGGTAATTTCTTTGAAGAAATTCTTGCGGCAACGCCAAATAAAGGCTTGATGGGTGGCTTAGGCGGTTTGCTAAAGCCAAAAGAAAAAGGCTTAGATGCATTTATTCACCCGACTGATTTTGAACGTTTGCTGGTGATTCCTGCAAGTCCAGAATTGGGTGCGATGGAACATGCACTGCAAAGCAAACATAAGATTTTTAAATTGCGTGATGCACTGCGGGCATTAGATGGACAGTTTGATGAAGTGTTCATTGATACACCGCCAGCATTTAACTTTTTCACCTTATCTGCACTGATTGCAGTTGAGCGTGTGGTGATTCCGTTTGATTGTGATGTGTTCTCGACGCGTGCGTTGATGACGTTGCTTGAAAATGTCATGGAATCGCAAAACGATCACAACGCAAGCCTTTCGGTTGAAGGGATTGTGGTGAATCAATTCCAAAGCCGTGCAAGTTTGCCGCAACAAATGGTGAAGGACTTGAGAGATCAGGGCTTACCTGTATTTGCTAGCATGTTGCCAAGTTCCGTAATTATGAAAGAGTCGCATCAAGAAAATAAACCATTGATTCATCATGCGCCTGATCATAAATTAACATTAGCATTCAACCAGTTGTATGACGAAATGCTTGCGTAATGAGCGTCCATCAAGAGATGTAAAAGGAGTCTAGATCATGGAAAAGCGTACACGGTTTTTTACAAGTAGTATCTTTGTCGCGGTCTGGACTTTGGCTGCTTTGGCGGCGGGTTGTGCGTCAGCACCAGTGCGTCCGTTGTATGTGCCTGCAACCAATTATCAAGGTTTGGATTGCACCGCTTTACGCGCTGAATATATGCGTATAGATACTTATCTTCGTAACGGTGTTGAAACCCCGAAAAGTGTGTTTTCTGGGGTGGGTTTGGGCTTGGGCGCATTTGGTGGCGGTGGCTTTGGTTGGGGGTTCAGCCCAAGTGTGACGTTTAATGCAGGGCAGTCTTCTTCGAGTGAGCGCACAGTCTATGCGCGGTTACTGGGTGAGCGAGATGCCGTAGCGCAACAGGCTCAATACAAAGGCTGTCCGATTATTTTAACCGCACCGCCTAAATAGAAAATTCGCTGCACGTATTTTGTGAGTTTTTGCATGTCTGAGTTGAGTGAAAAAGTAGGCGATTTGCTGGAACAGCAGAATTGGGATTCAGCCTTTGATGAGATTGAAGCGGCTCGAAATGCTGATCCGTTATCAGCCGAAGGTTGGGTGCTGCAAAGTCAGTTGGCTTTAGAACTTAAAAATATTGATGAAGCCTTGGCTGCTGTGGAGCATGCATTACGCATTGCGCCAGATTTTGCGCCGGCCATGTATCAGATGGCTTATGTTCTCCGCGCGCAGAAGCATTTTCATGAAGCGCTTGCATGGTATGCACGAGCTTTCTCGCTGCATCCTGTATTAGCGGACTCGTTAGGCTGGTGTCATGTGATGGTGCTTTCCTTTGGAGAGTATGCCTTGGCGATGCCAATTGCTGAGTATTGGACAGTGCAACGCTCGTCTGATGGGGCAGGTTGGTTTTTGTTTGGAACATGTCGTTTGGCAATGCGCCAATCTGCAATCGCGCAGTTAAATCGTGCTTGGGAGCTTGATCCAACTATTCTGGATTTACCGAACAATTTAGGAGGTGCGTATTTACTTAATGGAGATTTAGCAAACGCTGAACATTGGTTACAAGTTGCCTTAAAGCGTCAACCTGAAGATGAAAACACATTGTCAAATATTGCTTTACTGAGAAAGTTGCAGTCCGCTGTTTAAATGTCTATTGACTCTATAAAATAATAAAAAAATGCCTTCTCCCAAAAAAATAAATCCACAACTGTAAAAAATAACAGGTTTTTTTGTAACTCGATTTTGCGCTCTTTTTTCTTATTGTTAATAAAATTTATTCAAAATAATGTCTTATGGTGAATTTGATCATATTGAGACATTATTTTTGTATCCTTTTTTGCACTCTGGTGGCTATTGACCAGAAATTTACTACGTGTAAAGTGTGTATTAGTGTGAAGTGGGTCTCTTTTTTTGTTTGGTTTTAGCCGTGTTTTGTTTTTTTTGTAATTTTGATTTTTTTTAATTGATTGACGTTTGTTTTTTAATTGATTGATGATGTTTTTTTGCACTTATGTAAGTGCTATGTAGTTTTATTTTGAGAGTCTTTTTTCGTTCGATTCTCCGTTTTGCTTTTTATACTTATTTTAAAAATAAATTGATTTGATTAGTTGGGTAGTTTCATCTGTTTAGAAGAATTTATGCGCCGTTTTTAAAATGATGGCTTAAAGATAGTTATAAAGCATTGGAATTTTGTATATGAATAAGGTTTATCGCGTTATCTGGAGCAAGGTACACAGCATTTGGGTTGCTGTTTCCGAAATCACAAAAGCGCATGGTAAAAATAACCATTCGTCTGTTGCCGCCACTGAAGCGGCAAGTGCGGATAGTGACGTTGAACAAAAATCTACTTATGGGCCTTCCGACCGATCCTCAGTTGCCCTTGGTGTTAGCCTTGCAGCAACATTTGTTGTTGCTTCATTCGGGATTTCATCGGCATCTGCAAATACAGTGGCATGGAATGCTTCAGGGAAATTTACGGATTGTTCAGGCTTGGCTGCGGCAACTGGAAATGATGGTGTTGCTCGTGCTAAATCAGCTGAAGCTGTTGATGGTTCTGGACTTTATTCCATGGTTGGTGGCTGTAATGCCTCTGGTGGTGGTTTTCAGGGGGTTACGCTTTGGGGGGCTTATGCTGTAGCTACTGGACAATATGCGACAGCAATGGGTATCGGTTCTGCAGCGAATGCATTTGCTCTCGCACAAGGTGCGAATGCTAATGCATCAGGTACAAACTCTATTGCGATTGGTTCAGGCGGTACCGTTGCTGCGGCTGGTGGTAATGCAGCTGTCGCATCAAGTGTTAGCGCGATCGCGATTGGTACTAATTCGTCTGCGACAACGGGATCAAATGCAACGGCAATCGGTGCGGGTGGTACTAATACAGCGTCTGGTGTAATGGCCTCTGCTGCAGGTGCAACTGCAATCGGCGGTAATGCGACTGGAGGTGCACAGGCGAGCGGCGTTGATTCTGTTGCGGTAGGAGGACAGTCTAAGGCTGTTTCTCTGAATGCGATTGCGATAGGGGCGTCATCAACTGCGACAGGAAATGGAGCTGTTGCTCTCGGCAATAGTAGTGTCGGGGGGGTAGCAGGTACCAACCAGTCTATTGCTATTGGTTCTGTTGCAAAAGCATTAGGTGATCAGTCGACTGCAATTGGTAATGATTCAATTGCATCGGGTAACTCTTCAGTTGCGATAGGTGGTGATGACCTAGATAGGGTTGTCACTTCGTCAGGTGCTTTATATACGACACTAACAGGTGCTACCTTAACTTCCGGTTCCTATACTTCGACTAAAGCTGGAGAAGGTTCAGTCGCGATTGGCGTTCAAGGAACGGCAAATGGAGCTTTTGCAACAGCGATCGGCTTGAAAGCGACTGCATCGGGTGATGGTTCTTTTTCAGCTGGTACTGCAACGACTGCTAGTGGACAAGGTGCAAC
This sequence comes from Moraxellaceae bacterium, assembly GCA_025363155.1. Classification (GTDB taxonomy): domain Bacteria; phylum Pseudomonadota; class Gammaproteobacteria; order Pseudomonadales; family Moraxellaceae; genus Aquirhabdus. Next base: position 1,821 of record JANYEL010000006.1, on the reverse strand, counting down.
AGCTCTTGGTCTTAACTCTTCTGCGGCGGGTAAGAGTGCGGTTGCAATCGGTGTTAATGCGAGTTCATCAGTGAACTATACGACAGCGATTGGTTCAGGCGGCACGACATTGGCTACGGCAACCCAAGCTACAGGTATTGGTGCAACTGCAATCGGCGGTAATGCAACGAAGGGTGCGCAAGCAATTGCAGCGGATTCTATTGCAGTTGGTGGGCAAGCAACGACATTTAATGCGGGTAATACAGGTAGTATTGCATTTGGTTTAGGCGCAAATATCGCGGGGACAACTTCTACCAATGCGATTGCAATGGGAACTGGTGCAACTGCGGGTTCATCAAACGCTGTGGCGATTGGTAATGCGGCAAGTGCTTTAGGTGGGAAAGCGGTTTCGATTGGTGATTCGAATGCCGCTTTTGGTGATGGTGCGGTCGCGATCGGTGATCCGAATGTCGCTAATGGTACGGGTACCGTTGCTGTGGGTGCTAATAATAATGCAACCTTGGATGGTTCAAATACTAAGGGTGCTGCCAATGCTACAGTCGGTGCTGTTGCGGTCGGTAATTTAAATCAAGCAGCAGGTCAAGGTTCGGTCGCTTTGGGTAATACATCTAAAGCGTTGAATGCAGGATCAATTGCTGTGGGTGATACGGCAACTGTAAGCGTGGCAGCGACTAAAGGTGTTGCCTTGGGTTCTGGTGCGGGTGTGACCGTTTCAGGGGGTGTTGCCTTAGGTCAGGGTGCTCAGTCTACTCGGGCTATTGTTGGTGGTACAGTTACTGAGTTGTTTTCAGGGACAGTTCAAACGGTTACTGGTGCTGTAGATGTCAGTAGTGGTACAAATTTACGCCAAATTACAGGTGTTGCTGGTGGTACGGCACTTACCGACGCGGTTAACGTCCGTCAGCTTTCGACGGTGGCGTCTTCCGTTTCATCTGTATCAAGTGGTTTAAGTAATACAAATAGTTCGGTTTCTGCGATTAGTAGCGGTTTGAGCACGGTTAGAAGTTCGGTTTCATCTGTATCAAGTGGCTTAAGTAACACAAATAGTTCAGTTTCTGCGATTAGCTCTGGTTTAAGCACGACGACAAGTTCTGTCTCATCTGTATCGAGTGGTTTAAGCACAACGACAAGTTCAGTTTCTTCGGTATCAAGTGGCTTGAGTAATGTCTCAACAGGCTTAAGCAATACCAATAGTTCTGTATCTTCGATCAGCTCTGGTTTGAGCACAACAACAAGTTCTGTTTCTTCGGTGTCGAGCGGTTTGAGCAACACGAACAGTTCTGTTTCTTCGGTATCAAGTGGTCTGAGCAATGTCTCAACAGGCTTGAGCAACACCAATAGCTCTGTATCTGCGATTAGCTCTGGTTTGAGCACGACAACGAGTGCGGTTTCATCTGTATCGAGTGGTTTAAGCACAACGACAAGCGCTGTCTCTTCTGTATCAAGTGGTTTAAGTACAACAACTAGCTCTGTTTCATCTGTATCAAGTGGCTTGAGCAATGTCTCAACAGGCTTGAGCAACACCAATAGTTCAGTGTCTGCAATTAGTTCTGGCTTGAGCACGACAACGAGTGCAGTTTCATCTGTGTCGAGTGGTTTAAGCACAACGACTAGTTCTGTATCGTCTGTATCAACAGGCTTAAGCAATACCAATAGTTCTGTATCTTCGATCAGCTCTGGTTTGAGCACAACAACAAGTTCTGTTTCTTCGGTGTCGAGCGGTTTGAGCAACACGAACAGTTCTGTTTCTTCGGTATCAAGTGGCTTAAGCAATACCAATAGTTCAGTGTCTGCAATCAGCTCTGGTTTAAGCACAACGAC
>JANYEL010000200.1 GCA_025363155.1 Moraxellaceae bacterium | reverse complement strand
GTGATTGGCAGCGCACTCAGTGTGGCCTTCCAAGTCAATGCAACGCGCGATGAATTCAAAGTGTTGCAAAAGTCGAAGCAAATCCGCGATGAACTGGACGTGGAATGGGGACGCCTCCTTATTGAACAACAAACCTTTGGTGCAACCTCGCAAATTGGTAGCCGTGCGGTGATTTATTTACATATGTTTTCTCCTCCTGCTAGTCAGATGATGACCTTAGAAATGCCAGCCAAACAGGTCACGCCGACCTCACAATTTAGTGTCGCTCCAGAGTCAGCTCCAATTGATGGCGCAATGCCTGCCACGTCGCAAGGAGTCGAACCATGAGCGCACCCGCTAAACGTGCTGCCAAACGACAAAGTAGCGTTTCACAGCGCGCCACAGTCCAACGCGATGGCTGGCGCTTCCGTGTCCTATGGGTTGTCACGATTGCAATTTTCAGTTTGTTAATGGTTCGCGCTTTCTATTTACAAGTTGTTCAACATCAATTCCTGAAAGCCAAAGCTGATGCGATGGTAATGAGTGTTGATCGTATTCCTGCCCATCGCGGAATGATCTTGGATCGCAACGACACACCACTGGCGATCAGTACGCCACTGTCCACTTTATGGTTAGATCCAAAAGAATATTTACAGCAAAAAACTGAAATGGAAGAAACGCTTGCTGCGCTGCGCAAAGACCCAAACAGCAAAGCGTTGAAGCGAAAACTGCCGAAAACCAATTTTGATTTGAATGCATTGGCGTTAGCAGTTGGCATTGACCCGAATGATTTACGCGTCAAAATCCAAAGCAAGCCTCGTTCGCGCTATCTATTACTGCGCAGACAAATGCGCCCAGAAGACGCGGAAGTGGTCAGAAGTCGTAAATTCCAATCGGTCTATAAACAAACCGACTACCAACGCTTTTACCCACAAGCCCAACCGAATGCACAGTTGCTCGGTTTAACCAATCGTATCGGCAAAGGCATTGAAGGCTTAGAAGCACAGTACAACGATGTACTGATGGGTCAAGACGGCCAAATGCGCGTCATCCATGACAAACAAGGCAACCGCATCAAAGACGTCGATCTCGTGAAAGCAGATCGTCCGGGTGAGGACATTAATCTCAGCATTGATGGACGTATTCAGTACATCATGTATCGCGAGCTCGCTGCGGGCGGTATTGCCAATAATGCACGTTCAGCAACCGCAGTTGCATTGGATGCAGAGACCGGCGAAGTGCTCGCAATGTCCAGCTGGCCATCGTACAACCCCAACGATCCGAATGGATTAACCAATAAAGACGCGATGCGTAATCGTGCGGTGATTGATAGCTTTGAACCAGGTTCAACCATGAAACCGCTGACGATGGTCGCGGCGCTTGAATCAGGCAAATACCAGCCTTATTCGCAAATCAATACCTCCCCAGGTTCGCTGGTGATCGGCAATCATACGATTCGTGATCACGGCAATAATGGTGTGCTTGATTTAAAAGGCATCATCGTCAAATCGAGTAACGTTGGCGCGGCAAAAATCGCACTATCATTACCGAACGATACCTTGCCGCTGTTCTATCAACGGGTTGGTTTTAGTAAAAAAACCACGCTAGGATTTCCAGGCGAAAGTCGCGGCTTAATTCTACCGAAAAACCTGTGGAACCCAGCTGAAGTTGCGACGATGTCTTATGGCTACGCAATTAACGTCAGCCTCATTCAACTGGCGCAAGCCTATGCAACGATCGCTTCAGGGGGTGTCGAACACCCTGTGACGCTGCGTAAACTGACTGGCACACCACCCGCTAAACGTTTGTTTGACAGTAAAATTGCTGGCGAAGTGATTACCATGATGGAAGGTGTGACTGTTAAAGGTGGCACTGCACCGCAAGCCGCGATCGCAGGCTATCGCGTTGCAGGTAAAACAGGGACAGCACATAAAGTAAACCCAGACGGTCGTGGTTATTCCGCCAACCAATATCGCGGCGTGTTTGTGGGTATGGCTCCGGCCAGCCATCCACGTATCGTGATTGCAGTCGTGGTTGAAAACCCTGTCGGTCAATATTATGGCGGTCTCGTTGCAGCACCTATTTTCCAGAAAATCATGTCTGAATCGCTGCGCTTGATGAATGTGCCAATGGATCAAGCCCTCGAACCAACCAAAACAGTCAAGAGATAACACACTATCATGACCCATTCGCCAAACACTTCGACCATCGCAAATACATCTCCACAAGGGCTTAAGTTTGTCGATTTTTTTGAAGTTCAGGCGCAATTGGGTGATGGCGAGCAATACCCGAACTTAGATCAAACGATTGCCAACACTTACATTCAAGCGCTAGCAATCGACAGTCGCCATATTAAAGCGGGTACATTGTTCTTTGCCATCAAAGGTACTGCGCCTACTTCAACAGAAGCTGAAATCAATGCAAAAATGACGGGGTATATTCAAAGTGCTTTGGCTCAAGGTGCCGCATTAGTTTTATCCGAAGTCGATGCAAAAACTTTAGGTTTCAGTAATGAACCGCGAATCGTCTATCTGGCTGATTTGCGTCAACGCATTGGGGGCATCGCTCGTCGTTTTAATCAACAGATCAAGCCTCTTGCAAATACCACTCGCGTTGCCGCCGTTACGGGCACCAATGGCAAAACCACAGTCACCCGACTTTTAGCTGAAATTTGGACGAACGCGGGTCAACTCAGTGCGGTTATGGGAACGACGGGAAATGGTATCGTGCCGAATCTTACGCCATCCACCCACACCACGCTGGATGCCTTACTTCTGCAAAACAAGCTGCATGATTATGCCGAGCAAGGTGCAACCCTCGCCTGCTTGGAAGCAAGCTCACACGGTTTAGAGCAAGGTCGATTGGCAGGTACGCCAGTTGAAGTGGCGATTTTCACCAATCTCACACGTGATCATTTGGATTATCACGGCACATTTGAAGCCTATGCCGAAGCAAAATCACGCCTGTTTAATCCGCACTATTTCCCTGATTTGAAATACGCCATCGTCAATGCCGATGATCCTGCCAGCTCATTGATGCTCGAACATTTTCCTAAAGATGCAGTGGTTTGGCGCTATTCCATGCAGTCTGTCGCAGATTTTTATATTTTAAAATCAGCCTTCACCCTGAATGGTGCGACTTTAGAGGTTCAAACGCCGTTTGGTGTCGTGACCTTGCAAAGCCCATTACTTGGTCGCTTTAATGTTGCCAATTTGTTGGCAGCAGTCTCGGGGGCATTGGCTTTGGGATTATCATTGTCCGAAGTTGTTGCCGCTGTGCCGAAATTGATTGGTGCTGCCGGACGGATGCAAGTGATTGCGGATGATTCGCTGTTATTGATTGTTGATTATGCACACACCCCTGATGCACTCACTCAAGTCTTAACCAGTTTACGACCGCATGTTGAAGGTCAACTGACTTGTGTGTTTGGCTGTGGCGGAGACCGTGATCGCGGCAAGCGCCCATTGATGACGCGTGCTGCGCTGAATGATGCAGATCGACTGATTGTGACCTCAGATAATCCGCGCAGCGAAGTCGCTGAAGCGATTATCGCCGACATGCTGCGTGATTTAACTGCTGAAGAACTGCTAAGAATTACAGTTGTGCCTGACCGTAGACTAGCGATATTACAAGCCGTCCGCGATAGCCAAACAGGTAATGCCATTGTTCTCGCGGGTAAAGGACATGAGAATTACCAAGAGATTGACGGTGTCAGGCATTGGTTTGATGACGCAGTGGAGTTAGCGCAAGCACGTGCTGCATTGCAGACATTGCCCGTGACGACTAATGCGGATTTGAATAAGTAAATAAAACTTTCATTCACGTTTTGACTGACGCTTTAAACATCATGGAAGACTAGCCAAATACTTGCGAATCAAGGACAATCAATAACAATGTGCCACTTTTATTTCATTTTACAGATTGATTTTTCATGACTGAACTCGCAGCGCCATCGACGCCTTTGCCCCATTGGACAGCCGCTGAACTTGCGCAAGCAACGGGTGGCACTTGGCATCCAGCAGCAAGTGCAAATAGCGATATATCAGTCGCTCGCATCATCTCCAATACACGTCTTATTCAATCCAACGATGCCTTTTTAGCATTGATTGGAGAGCGCTTCGATGCGCATAACTTCGTTGCTGATGCAGCAAAACAAGGTGCAGTCGTTGCGATCGTGTCACATCTGATGACTGATGTATCGATTCCACAGTTGTTAGTCGATGATACCCGCCTCGCCTTAGGTCGTTTAGCGACCGCGCGCCGTCAGAGCTTCCCACAATTAGAAACTGTTGCATTAACAGGCTCTAGTGGCAAAACCACGACCAAGGAAATGATCGGTAGCATTTTGCGTGCGCACAGCAGTGATACGGACGTATTAGTAACGCGTGGCAATTTGAATAATGATTTAGGCGTACCGATGATGTTATTGGAACTGGCGCCACAACATCGTTTTGCCGTCATGGAACTGGGCGCAAATCACATAGGTGAAATTTCCTATACCACCGCAATGGTCAAGCCGAAAGTCGCTGGGGTGTTAAATATTGGCACTGCGCATGTGGGCGAGTTCGGCGGACGCGAAGGCATTGCTCGCGCCAAGTCAGAGATCTTTCAAGGTTTGGCAGCGGATGGCATTGCGATCATTCCTGCGCAAGGCGATTTCAGCGAAGTGATTGCGCAAGCCGCACGACACTTCCAAACCATTCGCTTTGGCGGCGATCAGAACAACAGCGATGTGTTTGCCACCCATATTGAAATATTACCCACTTCCAGCCAATTCACCTTAAATGCCAAGCGTGACGCCATCAGCGTTGATCTGCCGTTTGCAGGGGCACATAACATTGAGAATGCTTTGGCAGCAGCGGCGTTTGCACTCGCGCTCAATATTCCGCTAGGCACGATTGCTCAAGGATTAAGCCAAGCGCAAGGTACCAAAGGTCGTTTGAATTTCATCAAACATAGTTTGCCAAACGGCATACTCACGCTCATTGATGATACCTATAACGCGAACCCGCATTCGATGCGCGCCGCCGCACAAGTTTTGACTGCACAAGCGGGAACGCGTGTTTTGGTTTTGGGTGATATTGGCGAACTCGGCGACAGTGCAGCGGATGAACATCGCACATTAGGTGCTGATCTTGCAAAATTGCCAGTTGATGCGATCTTTGCTGCGGGTGAATTTGCAGCAAATACAATTGCAGATATTGCACCAAATACCGTTTATGCACAGGCCTTTGACACTAAAGATCAATTGCTGGTGGCGTTAAAAAAATGGTTGCAAAGTCATACACACAAATCGCCCTATCAAATTAACATCTTATTTAAAGGTTCGCGTTTCACCCAAATGGAAACGCTGATCAATGCCATCGAAGCTGAAATCAAGCAAGATGCGCAGGCTTTTGAAAATTCTATTACTCATAATCACACCACCAAAGATTCTGGATCGGAGACACGTTAATGTTGCTTTGGCTGTTTAATTTTTTAGGGCAATACCATCGTACGTTTCTGGTATTTGATTATCTGACCGTCCGCATCATTCTCAGTGTTTTGACCTCGCTCGGTATCAGCCTCATGATTGGTCCAAGTATGATTCGTTACCTGACAGCGCTGAAATATGGTCAAGCGGTACGGAGTGATGGTCCACAAACCCATCTGGTAAAGACTGGTACGCCAACCATGGGCGGCGTTTTGATTTTATTCAGCATTGCTGTTAGTACTTTACTCTGGTGCAAACTCGATAATCCTTATGTGTGGATTGTTTTAGGTGTGATGGTGATTTTCGGTATCGTCGGATTTATGGATGATTGGCTTAAAATCAAACATAAAAACCCAAAAGGTCTATCGGCAAAGAAGAAATACTTCTGGACATCGGTTGGCGCGTTAGGCGCAGGGCTAGCCTTGCTCTATCTAGCAAAAACACCAGATCAAACCGACTTACTGATCCCATTCTTTAAAAATCTATCGTTGCCGCTCGGCGCGGCGGGCTTCATTATCTTTACCTATTTGGTCATCACCGGCAGCAGTAATGCCGTGAATCTCACCGACGGTTTAGATGGTCTCGCGATTATGCCTGTGGTGCTGGTTGCATCTGGCTTAGGCGCATTTGCTTATCTTTCTGGTAACGTCAGCTTTTCCAATTACCTGCATATCCCCTACATCGCTTATAACAGCGAACTCGTCGTGATTTGCGGTGCAATCATCGGCTCGGGTTTAGGTTTTCTGTGGTTTAACGCTCACCCGGCGCAAGTCTTTATGGGTGACGTTGGCGCATTAACGCTTGGCGCGATGCTTGGCGTCATTGCCGTCATGGTGCGTCAGGAAATGGTACTCGCAATCATGGGCGGCTTGTTTGTTGCCGAAGCTGTGTCGGTGGTGCTGCAAGTGGGTTCTTATAAATTACGCAAGAAGCGTATTTTTAGAATGGCACCATTGCATCATCATTTTGAAGAATTGGGCTGGCCAGAGACTCGTGTTGTGGTTCGCTTCTGGATCATTACCATCATGCTCGTATTGCTTGGTTTGATGACTTTGAAGTTTCGTTAAGACTTAAAAACCGAACTTGAACAAAAAAAGCCTGCTTCGTCAATGAAGCAGGCTTTTTTATTGGGAATATGGATTTGTTTTTTGAAGGAAGAAAAACATCCACCTCAATCAGATGGCTAAGCCTGTCAAAGCCCTCTCCCAAAATCTAAACTAAAACTCTTTTGGGAATTGATATAACTCTCTAGGTTGAGTGAATTCCGCGCTTTTCGACAGGCTCAATGAGCTATGTTACTTTTATATTTTATAGAAACTGATTCATATTCAAGTGCGAAAAAGAAATGCGTATAAAGCTACATCAAACCCCAAACGAAATCCTAAAACAGGCACCATTAGCCTGCGGAATACACCACAGCGACGCACCATTGGCTTCACAAAACGCACGTGACAAATACAGTCCAAGCCCAGTCCCACCCGATTCCGTGGTAAAAAATGGCTCAAACAACGATGTCATCACAGTAGATGGAATGCCTGCGCCTTGATCCATCACATCCAGCATCACTAAACCTGAATCCAAGGTTTTTACCCGGAAATAAATACGGGGTTTTGCGTGCAACTTCGAGCCATGATGCAGTCCATTATTGACCAAATTAGTCATCACTTGTTCGAGCTGCAGCGGATCGAAAACAATAATTTCCGTATCCGCTTTGGTGCCATGCGTTTCAAGGAGCAATTGATCAGAACTGTAAGATTGCGACTGAATGGCTTCTGTGGAGTTTGGCACAAAGTTACGGATAAATTCTTGTAGCCACTCCACAATCGCAATCGACTGTGGACGCGATGTACTTCGTCTAGATAACTGCAGAATATCCTCAATCATCCGATTCATGCGATTACTTTGCTTTTGAATCATATTCAGCAATGGGCGCTCATCAGGATGCGTCACCATTTCAGCCAGCAATTCACCCGCCTGACTAATGGCGGCGAGTGGATTGCGAATTTCATGGGCAATACTCGCAGTTAAACGTCCCAGCGAGGCCAGTTTCATTTGTTGAGCTTTCTGATTCACCCGACTTAAATTTTCGAGAATCACAATGGTTGGTGCGGAGTTCATCTGACGCTCATTCACATGAGGAACGCGTGCATCATCCAGTGGGATCAACTGCACACTTAACGCCAGATTACTTTCATTGGCATCTAAGACGAACGGGGTCAAATGATGATTAGAAATCGCCTCATTAATTTGGCGCTTTAACGGCAGCGAGAGCTGGGTTAAGGTCCAACCCTGCACCGCATTCGGTTGATGTAGCCATTGGCGCGCCGCTTCATTAATGACCATGAGTCGCTGTTCTTGATCGAATACCACGACCCCAGTATGCATACGTTCAACAATATGCTGGTTAATCACCTGTAATTGCTGCGCCTGCTTGGTTTGTGAAAAAGCTTCTTGTTCAACAACGCGGAGTCGACGGGTCACCAACTGCCCTAAAATCGAAATCGTGATAAAACTCACCGCCAGCAAACTGACTGAACTCACCATCCGCAGGTCGTTATCGCGGATCAGAGAGAAGTAGAACTGCTGATAAATCACCGCGATCGCTGCCAGCAAGGCGATGAGCATCGCACGCCCTTGCGGCAACAGCACACTGGCCGCCATCACCATGACCAAGTACAGCATCGACAATTGCAGGCTGGGTCCACCATTGGCATACAACAGCAGCGTCATTGCTACAACATCAAGCGCCAACATTGCAAAGATTTGCACGTCTTGATATAACGGCCAAAAGCGTAGCAACAGATATGCAAATATCGCCCCTAAGCTATAGGTGGAGATCGTTTGCAAATACAAAGAAGGGTCATTGATACCGACGATTGGATTTTTGGCAGTCAGTAAAAACAAGGCGATCAAGAAGAATGACAGCGCAATCCGATAGCCCGCGTAAATCAGATTAATACGCTGGAGCGGCGTAGAGATCAACGAACTAGAGAGTGTTGAACGTACTGTCATAGATTAGCTTTTAAAAACTAGGGAGTAATCAGCCGATAACGCATCGCGAGATGCGTGAGTTTGACATCACTATCAATTTGAAGTTTTTCAAAAATACGATAACGATAAGTATTCACGGTTTTGACGCTGACAAATAAGCGATCGGCAATTTCTTGGGCACTGACGCAGTTGACCACCATCATCGCGACTTGCATTTCACGTTCAGACAATAAATCAAACGGTGAATTTTGCTGATCGGATAAATAGCTCGAAGCCAGTTGCTCTGCAATATCGGCACTGAAATATTTACCACCTTGAATCACTTTGCGAATCGCGCGTACCATTTCATCGAGCGGCGCGCCTTTGGTGATATAACCACTCGCACCTGCTTTTAACAACATCGACGGATACGGTTCTTCACTCAAGCCACTGACTGCGAGAATTTTAATGCCAGGCACCGATTGTAATAAGCGACGTGTGGTTTCAACGCCACCAATACCAGGCATATTGACATCAAGTAGGACCACTGCAGGTTGATGCTGGCGTGCCAGCTCAATGGCTTGTTCGCCTGACTCTGCTTCTCCGACGATCTGAATATCGGGCGTATCTGTCAACATGCGGCAGATACCCGTGCGTACTAATTCATGATCATCAACTACGAGAACTTTGATCAACTGTGCCTCTCCGTTTGCATGGCTTTTCATATTTGAACTGACATTCGAATCTATTTTTCTAACAAGATATATAATAACAAGAAGACGTTAACTATATTGAGATTATCATTGCAAAAACTAGGCGCAATATAGCACCTCGCTGAGGTAATTATCTATCTCTATATGATGCAACTACGACATCGACCAAAGCTTCGCCGCAAAATCCTTCCCAAAAGTCCGTATTCACCTTTAAAAAGATCCGTCTTGATCATAACAGCATATTCTGGTTGATATTTGATGTGTTTGTATGAGATTTAATCAAATTTCATTTGACATTGTTTCATGAAACGAACACTCTTAGGGTATCGCTTCATGTAACACATGGGTGGAATATGAGCATAATTGCTATTGAAAAGCCATCGAATTGTATCAATATACAATTTATAGCAATCGATTTTGAGTTGTAAGGCGTTAAGTAGCTTGATGGCAGCTCAAAATAGATTTCGAAATATTTAGTAGTAAAAGATACGCATAAAAGCTACATCATGCGGGACACATTCATTTATAGTGCGTTCCGCATCAGTTTTTCCATCATATATTTTTCTGGAAAACATGAGTGGTTTTTTAAGCGATATGGCACAAATAGGCAAGGATGGGTGTTTTTATCAAAACGCACTCAGTAATTAGGACAGGAAAATGAACACATCACTACAGAAAACTCTAGGCAATCGCCCGCATCACTTGCTGGTGGTTAGCATTTTGTCGTGGCTGGTCTCCGCCCCTGCTTCTGCCAATCTGCAGATTACTCAGAATACAAATCGTCCAGTTCAAAAAACAAGTACGCATATTGGTTGGGCAAGCGACGCCAGTAACACCAATCGCGCTAGCCGTATTATGCATAACGACAGCGATGATGAAGACCAAGATTTAACCATCGACATCCGTTCACTGCCAAAAAATGCTGCACCGACCAATCGTGCGGGCTCATTATCAGGTTTGATTGATAGCGTTCGCGGTCAGTTGCCAAGCACTGATTCACAAGCCGAAAGCTTATTATCCCTGAACGCATCAGCGGCTCTGGTCATGGACAGCAGCACTGGCGAAGTGTTGTATGGCAAAAATATCGATGCCACACGCCCAATCGCATCCATTAGCAAGCTGATGACTGCGATGGTGACGCTCGATGCACGGATGCCGATGGATGAAAAGATCACGCTGCAACCCGAAGATTTCATGGGACCTAAAAAAGCCCGCTCAAGTTTAAAGCCATTTGAAGTGTACAACCGCGCTGAACTATTGCTGTTGGCGCTCATGCATTCAGAAAATCCTGCAGCTGCTGCGCTCGCCAGAACCTACGATAAAGGTCGCACGCAATTCATGACTAACATGAATAGCAAAGCAAAATCGATTGGCATGAAAACCGCTTTCTTTGGTGACCCAACAGGTCTGGATAGTCGCAATTCAGCATCACCCCGTGATTTGGCGAAATTGGTCAAAGCTGCTTACGAATATGAAGTGATTCGTCGCTTCACCACCACAGCTTCGCATGACTTCTATAACGACCGTGGTCTGTTGCATTCCGTGAATACCAACGCCCTTGTCCGTGAAGGAAAATGGGAAATTGGTTTGTCTAAAACAGGCAATATCAATGAAGCTGGACACTGCGTCGTCATGGAAGCCAGCGTGAATAAACGTCCGACCGTCATCGTTTTGATGGATGCAGACTCATCGCAACGTCGTACTGGCGATGCCAACCGTATTTTGACATGGTTGGGTAATCTGATTTAATAGGTAATCAATATTGCTTTGCTTAAAGCAATAGGTGAGATTTAAAGAATGCCACAGTAAATGACTGATGGCATTTTTTTATTGATCAATAATCCGAAAACCTAAACTCATCGGCTCAAGTTAGACAATTAAGCCCTTGATAACTTACACGTCAACCCCATCCATAATGAAGAATCGAAGCATTGGGCTTGTTTAAGCTTGAAGGCTGATCCTTATGTTCATTTTCAACAATAAATGACAGATCGAATCACTTTCAGACTACCCTCGCAAGCAGCAGTGTACTATGCTTCAACTAAGCAGAATTCTGACAATCAATAAGCACAAGTGAATGCACGATCAATACGCGTCACCCAATGACTTAAACATAACATCAAAGTCAGCGATGATTTAATCAACAAATTGGCAATATGAGTACACAGTATGAGTGAGCACATGGTCAATCAGACCATCACCGAAGTATCGACCCTCGTCACTGAAACACCCAGTTGGTTGAAACCTGAATTGCTGCAAGGCATGTTACGCGGGATTGAAAAAGAATCGCTGCGCATGCAAGCTGATGGCTTTATCTCCCAGACTGATCATCCGGCGGAACTCGGGTCGGCACTAACCCACCCGCGCATTACCACCGATTATTCAGAAGCATTGATTGAACTGATTACCCCGCCGTGCGAGTCACCTCAAGATGCATTGTCATGCTTGCGTGATTTGCATCAAGTGACTTATCAGGCTTTGCCTATGGGTGAAACGCTATGGCCGCTGTCCATGCCATGCATGTTAGATAAAGATGAAGAAAAAATTCTCTTAGCCCAATACGGCTCATCCAATATCGGTCAATTCAAAACCTTATATCGCCATGGATTGGGTGTGCGTTATGGTCGCAGAATGCAGACCATTGCTGGGATTCACTACAACTTGTCGTTTCCTGATGCATTATGGGATGCATGGCAAAATGAAGAATCTGCACAGAATGCAATCGCACAAACCAAACAAGATTTTGTGAGTGAAAAATATTTCGGCTTAATTCGTAATTTTATCCGCATGACACCCATGGTGATTTATTTACTCGGTGCCAGTCCTGCGGTGTGTGCCTGCTTCCTCAAAGGCCGCGAACATCATTTACAAGAGTTGATGAAAGGCACCTTATTTTTACCAAATGCAACCGCCTTACGCATGGGCAAGCTTGGTTATCAAAATAGCGCACAGCGCAGCCTCGGCATTCATTACAACTGTATCAAAGCCTATATTGCAGGACTAAAAAGCGCCATTGGTGATGTTTACCCTCCATTTACCGCTCTCGGTTTAGATGATGAAAATGGCAATCCAGTTCAGATTAACGATCATATTCTGCAATTAGAAAATGAATATTACAGTCTGATTCGCCCGAAACAAATCGCACAAGCCAATGAAACGCCATCCGCAGCGCTTGAAGCACGTGGTGTGGCATATGTGGAGTTACGCGCGGTAGATCTCGATCCCTTTACCGATGTCGGTATTAGTTTGAATACGGCGTGTTTCTTGGAAGTCCTCGCGCTGTATTGCTTGATGACGCCAAGCGCAGCGTTACTCGCAGCCGAAGAGGAACTCATTGCCCGTAATCAAACCCATGTGGTCGATCAAGGTCGTTTGGCAGGTTTAATGATTGAGACAGCACAGGGTGAGCAAGGCTTCGGTAACTGGATGACCAACAACCTATCGGCTATGCTGCCTTTTGCAGCGTTACTCGACGCAGCGCATGGCGGTACAGACTACAGTGCAAGCGTGGCAATCATGCAACAACGCGTGAACGATCCTGAACTAACCCTCTCGGCGCGCGTGCTGGCAAAAACAAAATCTGAGGGCATTTGGGGTTTTGGTTATCAATTGGCACAAACCTATGCCGATAAATTTGACGAAGCTCCTCTACCCGATGTGATCGCTGCGGAATATGCGGACTACGCAGCACAATCAAGAATACGACAGAACGCCATTGAAAAAAGCGATACGATCAGTTTCTCGCAATATTTACAACAATGGCGTATTCAATCGCCGATTGTGAAGACCGAGGAATGTGAACAAAGCGTTTAATTTAATTTGACAAATAATAGCGACTGAATAAGGGAATATTGATGATGCGACTGAGTTATCGGCAGGTAAATATTGGGCTGTTTTTGACCAGTGTTATTGGAATGGGCTTTGCACTTTATTTACAGCATTATCAAAACCTAGAGCCTTGCCCGCTGTGTATTTTTCAGCGTGTTGGCTTGATGGTCATGGGATTTTTCGCCTTGATTGCGGCCCTGCACAATCCAAAGCCATTATTTCTGCGTCGCCTCTATAGTTTGCTCGCAACAGTCGGTGTGCTCTGGTCAGTCGCCGTCGCCAGTCGTCACGTTTGGATTCAGCATTTACCGCCTGAAGATGTGCCAGCGTGTGGTCCTGGTCTGGATTATTGGATGCAGACATTCCCATTACAAAGCGTGATTCAGAAGGTTC
>JANYEL010000167.1 GCA_025363155.1 Moraxellaceae bacterium | reverse complement strand
GCGGCTATAGGGGTATGTATTGGAACCCTTTTGCAGTAATTCTTCGCAGGGCCATCATTATTTGTCTACAACTTGATATCGAACACAACCACAAAACTAAAACCCATGCCACAATCCGTATTCGCCTATGGTATGATTAGGGGTGAAAACGCTATCATTTTTGGAGCGCTAACGCTAAGCGCTAACTAACGGTTTTTAGCGCGCTAAACGCTAATAGCGCTTTTAGGCTTGAGCGACAACTATACGATCTCGAGCGACAATTATAGTTTCAAACGACAATTACACTATTTTGAGTGATAACAATACAATTTCGAGTGACTATTGTACAATTTCGAGCGACCATTATGCAATTTCGACGGACAATTACACGATCTCGAGTGATAATTATACAATTTCGACGGACAATTAAACGATTTCGAGTGATAACAATACAATTTCGGGTGACTATTGTACAATTTCGAGCGACTATCATACAATTTCGACGGACAATTACATGATCTCGAGTAATAACTTTACAATTTCAAGCGATCATTACAATTTCGACGGACAATTAAACGATTTCGAGTGATAACAATACAATTTCGGGTGACTATTGTACAATTTCGAGCGGCTATCATACAATTTCGACGGACAATTACACGATCTCGAGTGATGATTTTACAATTTCAAGCGATCATTATACTATTTCGACGGACAATTAAACGATTTCGAGTGATAACAACACAATTTCGAACGACTATCATGGGCGAATCAATCGTACTTTTGTAATTTTGACAATGCTTCGATTGATTCACCAATTGAAAGCAGTTTGTAACGATACTGTTGTGCCTTCGCATCGAACAGTGCTCGTAGCCGCAGATTGCAGACGATTAGCTGTTCAGCAACCTTCGGCGACAGCGTCGGACGGTTGTCATAAGTATAGTC
The DNA here is from genome assembly GCA_025363155.1 of Moraxellaceae bacterium. GTDB lineage: Bacteria > Pseudomonadota > Gammaproteobacteria > Pseudomonadales > Moraxellaceae > Aquirhabdus. The sequence continues at coordinate 2,557 of JANYEL010000167.1, read as the reverse complement.
TACAAATGCACTATTGACGGAAGGATCAATTTCAAAAACCTACTTGCATTTGAGAACAGGCGCTCGCTGGAGAGCGATGTAGCCGGCATTGACAAGTGCACTCGAGCCAATTTACTCAGAAGCGGGTAGTCCTTGCGCATCGTTCGCCATACTTCGAATGGATCGTCCGTTGGATTGCTGATCAATTGTGAATCGTACATGCCGATTTCCTGAACAGTACAATAAATTTAATTTGCAAAAGCAATCAATCCCATACATTAAACAACACTTGCTGCATCGATGAGGGCGCGATATGCTCTTCGCAATCGACGAGCATCGATTTTCGTTTCTTCACTGTCGGTGATGACGGCACTAATTGAGCGAATGTACCGTTGTCGGCCTCCAACAGTTGAATGTATGACTTGTATAGCACGTTTTTGACTAGAAGCAGCGGCGACATTTTCTCTGCGAGCGTCGTACCGATCCGACGAGCATTGCGGCGATAACGCGGGTCCAGATAAATTGATATTGCCACACGACTATAAAAAACTTGACACCAGAGCACAAATGAGCAAAATAACAACCTGTATATCGGATTGTTCGCATCGAAAACCGGCTGGACAAAGTAGCGGTTCAGCTGAGCGATTAATTCACGGCATAAATCAGCGTCGTCGTCGGCATTGTCGATATCGTTTAGTTTTGCGATTGTCGCTAGAGCATTCGGCCACACCTCGGACGCAGGCGTCGACGCCTCGCTTAACTAAAAATATTCATTCAAATTACAACAAACAAAAACACGAAAAAAAACGCTTACGATCTCCATCAGATCGTTTAGTGGTCGTACAGTTCGGGCAAACTTTTCTATTATACGCCAGTCATCATCAGTGAGCTTGGGTGCGTCCTTGTACTTTGCGCTTGCAACAATCAGTGTCATCTTCATACGGAGCAACGTATCGATCATTTCGACTAGAGACAGCCATCGAGTTGGTGTGTACTGGATGAAAATAAGAATAAATTGGCACAAAATTTCATCTCCCTACCAAGACGAGCGTCAGCGCAGGACCATCGATCTTCGTTGATATGTTCTTGAGATCGAGTGCACGTGAAGTGCTGGTCGATGGGCGATAGAATTTGCAGACGTTCACGCACTTCTGAATAATCGCCTTCGCTTGCTGATTTTCGGTGATGCACTTCTTCAGCACCGTGCTGTCCATGTGCGCACTGCATTGAATGTGGTAAATGTTCGCCGTATTGCACGCCTGAAAATATGGTATTTCAATCGAATGTCCATTTGTCGCATACCGCTATCATGTTCGGAGCGCAATCCGTAGCCATGCCCACAACATTCTTCGTAGTCAACTGCCATTGTGCCAGCATCTTCTCAAATGTCTCGGCAATGTGAATGGCTGTGTGCGTCTTGTTCATCTCGCTGATATTGAGAACGAGCCGGATTAATTCGAAATCCTCGGAGACGAATTGCGCTGAGTAGCATTTCAATAAAATTTTGACGAAAATGAGAAATCACTAACCTGTGAGCGACAATAATCGATCACGACAGTGCGGCGTCGTCCAGCCATCAGCTGTGCACGATACAAAAATACAATCACCGATTTTAGCTTTGTTCAATGTTGTGCAAATGTTTGCGCAAATAGAAGCGTACACGCGTGGTAGCAAAGTCTGCAACGATGAAAACGTCGACTATTCCTTCTGAACGTACTTGTTGGTACCACACGCGCGACTTGACGGCGAAGCTGGGTGCGAGCAGCGCGTAGCGAGCATATGTCGACTGGTAGTTGGCGTACGTGAACGGATGATTTCCGTCTATGATTTCGTGCAGCAACGACAGATGGATTTGATCGTCTTTGGACACGCCGAAATTGTAGTTCTTTAGTGAGTTTTGTTTTGATGTGTCTGTGGTCGTCACAGATTGTGACGCTGCAGTGAAGTGTGCCCAATGCGTAACATGATTGTGCGACATATGTGACTGCAGATTGAATGGCGAATCTGAAAAGCGTAATATAAACTGGTATTTGATGGATCACTCAACTGCTTGATGTCTTCACCTTCCTACGGCACAATGTACACTCGTAGAGCCTTTGGCGATTGACTTTGTTGTATTCAATCAACTTGTACCATCGATACTTCCCGTGTGCAGCACTGATTGGCTCGGCAACCGCCGGCGCACTCGTTGACACGATTGGCATTTCTTCAACTTCGTTTGCGTCAGACATTTTGTTTTTGTTACAGCTAAAATTGGAATGCAACATTTGAGATTTCAATTGAAAATCACACGTGTGTTCTTATTGTCTATACAGAATTGTGGGCCAAGTACAACAAACAAAGCTAGTAGGGTAAAATAGTAGCATTTTTGTCGAAAAAAAACACTATTGAAAAACTGCGCTAATAGCGCTCTGGATTTGCGCTAACGCTAACGCTACGCTAACGGTTTTTAGCGCGCTAACGCGCTAAACGCTAATAGCGTTTTCACCCCTACGCATGGGCCACTGCGCGACGGGTATGGATCTGTATGTTCATCACACTATCAACACGGGAACCACTCGATAACCCTACTCATACT
>JANYEL010000137.1 GCA_025363155.1 Moraxellaceae bacterium | reverse complement strand
ACTTGGACTAATTTCTAAACGCTGATATTACATCGAAACTGGTGCAGAAACACCCAGCAGCAATAAACCATTATGAATGACTTGACGCACTGACACGCTGAGTAACAGACGTGCTTGCATCAGTTCTGCATCATCGCTAATGACCTTGTGTTCGTTATACCAGCCGTGGAACAAGGATGCTAACTCTTTTAGGTAATTACCCAATTGATGTGGTTCATGCTGGTTGGCAGAGTTTTTTAACACCTCTGGGTAAGCAGCAAGTTTCGCCAACAGCTCTGCTTCAACGGTTTCCACCAAACGCCCTGCCGCTGCACGACCCGCTTTTGCATCAAACATCTGACCCAAGCTGGTGACTTTTTCCAGCATACGATGGGTGCGAGCATGGGCGTATTGAATGTAATACACCGCATTGTCTTTGCTCTGTGATACCGCTAAATCTAAGTCAAAATCAATGTGTTGTGCGCTCTTACGCATGACATAGTAGAAACGCGCAGCATCATTACCGACTTCTTGACGAAGTTCACGCAAGGTCACAAATGAACCTGAACGCGAGGACATTTGTACCGCAACGCCACTACGCCATAAGCTGACGAACTGAACCAACAATACAGTCAGTTTCTTCGGATCATAACCGAGCGCACTAATCGCAGCTTTTACACGCGCGATATAACCGTGATGGTCTGCACCCCAAATATCGACGATTTGGTCAAAGCCACGTTGATATTTATTCAAATGGTAAGCAATGTCCGCTGCGAAATAAGTGGTTAAACCATTCTTACGCTGCACCACACGGTCTTTTTCATCGCCAAAATCAGTTGAACGGAACCAGATGTTGCCATCTTTCTCATACAAGAAACCTTTGTCTTGCAAGATTGCTAAGGCTTCGGTGATTTTGTCTTTTAAGGTTGCTTCACTAAACCATTGATCGAAACGCACGCCAAATTCACCGAGATCATCTTTGATGTCATCGAGAATTTCATTGAGGGCTTGTTGATGGAAAACCGCATAGCCTTCCGCGCCGAGCAATTTTTGTGAATTCAGAATGAGGCCGTCGATATGCTTTTCTTTATCGCCTGATAATACGGTTGGATTGCCTTCGCTGTCTTTTTCACCATAAACCACATCGGCAGGCACATCGAGGAATACATCCGCCGCAGCTCGTTCAAATACTTTGCCATGCGCATCTAAAATGTTTTGCGCGATATCAAATACATAATCGCCTTTATAGGCGTTTTGCGGGAAGGTCAGCGTTTGTCCGCAACGTTCTAAATAACGCAGATAAGTACTGGTTGCCAAAATATCCATTTGGCGACCTGCGTCATTGACATAGTATTCACGCTGAACTTCGTAGCCAGTGGCTTCCAGCAAGCGCGCAACGGTCATGCCGTATGCTGCGCCGCGACCATGACCGACATGGAGCGAGCTGGTTGGGTTGGCGGAGACGAATTCGACTTGGACTTTTTTGCCTGCATTCAGTTTGTTTTCGCCAAAGAGATCGGCATCGGATGCGATCTGATCGAGGATGGCAAAACGTTGGTCGTCATTTAAGAAGAAGTTAATAAAGCCAGGGCCTGCGATTTCTACTTTTAGAATTGCATCGTGTGCTGGCAGTGCGCCGACGATTTTTTCAGCTAAATCGCGTGGTTTTGCGCCCGCTTCTTTTGCTGCGAGCATGGCGATGTTGGATGCGAAGTCGCCGTGGTTGCGATCTTTGGTGCGACTTAGGCTGCTTTTGTCTTGCCAATCAGCGGGCAAAATCCCGTCAGTTTTGAGTTGAGAGATGGCGATTTCAAGGGCAGACTGGATAGCAGGATTCATGGCTTTAGCTTAGTGATGCGGCAAAACGAGTAATATAGCAGAGCACGCCTGTACAACAAATGCTTATTGGTCGTTTTTGTTAGACAAGTTCGTGAAGGTGATGAGGGGGTTTTAGGTTTGATGACCAAAAGAGGGAAAGTTAAGAGTTTTGCGCCCTATGCTTTGCCATCTGCCATAACCTCAAAGCTATGCCAATGTACGCCACAGTCATGATGCTATGAACCAGTGGTTTTTCCCAAAACGTACCAAAAATCATTGAACCTATTGGTATTAAGGCAAATACCAACGCTACAGCTCTTAAACCGACTGGAGTAATAAAACTAGTTCCATTTTTGGGGCTTACAAACAATAAGCGTAGGGATAGATAGAAAACCCACAAACTTCCAGCAGAGAATAAACTTCCGAGCGATACCGTTAACACGGTTGGTGGAACATTTGGAGCGAACAAAAGTGATAAAGACCCTATAACACAAAAAAAGGTAAACGGAACAAACACAATTCCCAAAGGTATTGTTACCCATCTAGGCAAAGGCTTTGGCTCAACTTCTTCGTAGTCTTCCATATCCATTTGTAACACTCCGCGAACTAATTCAGTTGTTAATCGTTAGCAATTAAGGATTTGTCCGTGCCAGAACATCTCTATTACTTTTGTAAAACCATCATTAGAGTAAAAGTAGGATGGATTTTAACCTATCACAGGCAGTGAATTTCAAGGTTGCTGTACGTTTCGAATGATGCAGATTGGTTGAAACCCATCTTAGATTTCTACTCAGAAAGTGCCTCGCGCAAAAACAAGGGATACATATTAAATGGAAAGCGCTCAATACCATTTTTATTTAAATAATAAA
>JANYEL010000131.1 GCA_025363155.1 Moraxellaceae bacterium | reverse complement strand
ACCGTTTTCACTTCTACTTTAAAGGGTTCTTCTTGAGCATTTTCTTTGAGTACATGTCGATGTTTAAAAACAAAGCGTGCCCAATCTTGATTTTCAACGATCCAATCGATATTCGAGCGTATGGTCACTGCGATCATTTGCTCAATCGAAGTCACTGCTTGCATGTCTTTAAACAGCGATTGTGTGAATTGCCGTAGCCCTTCTTTATAGAGAGCCACGGCGATGCCGTCTTTGTTGCCAAAATGATGGTAAATACTTCCCACGCTGGCATCAGCGCCCTCCCGAATTTGCTCAATCGATGTAGACTCGATGCCATATTGGGTAAAACACACGAGTGCCGCATTGAGAATGCGTTTTTGTGTTTCGGTTGTTCGCTGTGCCATAACTCTATAAACCAAAAGTGATCACGAATTGTATCTCACTCAACTTCATTTCGCCCGTTGAGTGAAAGACTTCGTATTTTGATGCGACGCCTATGCTTTGGGCTGTTTAATGTTCATGGTGATTTGAGCAGTAAAAACGACATTATTTTGAGTATCCGTGACTGAAACAGGGACGATAATATTGCCTTCTGTACTCCAGTCGATGGAGTCGCCGTTCGCCACGGCAATTAAGTCTGTCGTTGCTTTTTTGACATAAACCACAGTCATGCCAGCAGGAATCCAGCGTGCGCCTTTAGGGATTGACGCGTCTGTCATTAATCCGCCTGCTAATTCAGCCATGTTGCACATTGCGATGGCATGCACAGTTTTAAGGTGGTTTTCAACGGAGCGGCGTTTTTTGATGAATACACGAACGTAGTTAGGTTTCAGTTCTTCGATGGTTGGATGAATGCTTGAGAAGTAAGGTGCAGTTTGGCAAACAGCGAGGCTAAACAATTTGCGCCCTGCAGGGATTTTCTTGAATTTCTCGAAGAGTTGTAGTGCTTGCATGATTAAAGTTCTCCAGTATCGAGTTGGTAAAATAAAATAGAATAATGTTCTAGAATATTATTCTATTTTATTTATACCTGCAAGGAAAGAGCGTTGACTAGCGAGTTCACTACTGTGTCGAGGAGATTTTAATGCTTTTAAAAGATAAGATTTTGAAATGATTCATTGGAAATACGAAGTCGCAAGCACTGATGAACACTGATCTCGTCGAAGTGTGTGAACAGTTAAATGCCATTCATTTCTAGAAGCTCAACGAACTATTTGATTTTTAATGAGGCTTAATGCTCTATTTTTTGACTAAAGAGGCGAGTTGAGGACAGCCATAACCCAATTGTCATCGTCACAACAAACACTAAAATATTGGTATTACCACCAAATCCAGCGATAAGACTCGGTGCAGGACACAATCCAGATAATCCCCAGCCAACTCCAAAAATGACCGCACCGATAATAAGTCTCTTGTCGATTGCTCTTTTATTGTCTAGTAAAACAGATTCACCGATTAAATTGCGCTGATGGCGGCGTACCCATGTAAATGCGGGCAAGGCGACAACAATCGCGCTTAGCATGACGAGTGCTAACGCAGGATTCCATTCCCCAGCTAAATCCAGAAACGAGAGAATATTCGCTGGATCAGTCATCCCAGAAACGACTAATCCCGAACCAAAGAGCAAACCTGCAATGAGTGCTGTTAATGTTGATTTCATGACGTGCTCAATATATGACGAACAACGAATACCGTAATAAATGCGCTGATCATAAAGAGAATCGTTGCAAGCAGTGAGCGGGGGGATAGGTTGGCAATGCCACACACACCGTGACCACTGGTGCAGCCATTGCTTACGCCTGTGCCGATTCCAACCAATAAACCTGCGAGAGCAAGGATGCCGACATTAACCGTTTTAACAGGTTCTGCATTTTCAATAAGTAAATAAAGAGAGGGGAATAATAGCCCAACTAGAAAAGCGATTCGCCAATGCTTCACACCGAGTTCAAGATGAATCAATCTGCCATAGATGCCGCTGATACCTGCGATCTGTCCATTAAATAGTAGTAATACCGCCGCGCCCAAGCCGATGAGCGCGCCACCAATAATCTGTGGTAAAAATTGATACACGCTCATTGGTTGAAAGTCTCCCGATTGTCTTTCTAAATATAGGGTGGTTCATTGAGCTTGTCGAAATGAACGGATTCGATAGTCCGCCACACTTCGACAGGCTCAGTGTTCCATATAGTGATTAAAACTTATGGTTCCATGCTACACCATACGAGTTTTCTTGTAGCTCAATGTTTGCATTACCTCCACCAAAACCTGCAGGCGGAAAGCCAACTGGAATTG
>JANYEL010000078.1 GCA_025363155.1 Moraxellaceae bacterium | reverse complement strand
CAAAGCGCAAGATAAATCAGCGTTCTTCAAGGCAACCAAAGACAATTTCAGCTCAATTTATGCTGTAAATAACAAAACCACAGGTGATGTATTGGCTGCTCTACAATCAGTGATGGCGCAAGATGCGGCATTGTCTGTTTACAAGCTTGCATAAGCTTCATCCGTTGTGATGATTCTAAAAAAGCTCCGTTTAATGCGGGGCTTTTTTATGATGACTCCATTTTAAGTGAATTATATAAAGAAGTTATTGGTAGCCGTGGTCGTTTTTTTAATCTGATTTTATTCGCATCAATATGCCTGATCTTAACCAGTGTGGTCGCAGTAGAAAATTATGAAGCGTATGGATACGAAGTGTTTTCTGATGAGTTTAGCCCTCATTCTGGGGCTGCCTAATGCTTTTGCGATGGCAAATGAACGCTTGAATGACAATGGTCAGAAGAGTGATGGGTTACCAAGCATTATTAGTCGCATAGAGCCATTTCCATCAACGGCGAATGAAGAGGCATTGGCGAAAACACGTGCGCGCGCTAAAGAAATGGATTTAGCAAATTCTCCCTATTGGTATCGGTTGATGTATTACCGTCAAGCGGGGAAAAAAATTGAAAGTACGGTAATGCAACCCAGGTTTTTCCTGACCAAGACAGGGCAAACTGATCCTGCGGCAGAGTTTGATGCCTTATTGACAGGCCTATTTACGCCTAATCAATTGCAACCTAATGAGTCGGCGGCATGTTTATTCCCAGTTCGCCGAGATTGGCTGGTTGAGCAGTTGCAAATTAAGGATGGTGATTTGCCATTGACGCCTTGCCCTGCGCTCACGCAATGGTTGGATGGGATTCAACCACGACATGCGACGTTGGTATTTAGCTCAGACTATATGAATAGTCCATCGTCGATGTTTGGGCATACTTTGCTTCGATTAGACCCTGATGATAATGAACAAACGCGGTTACTTGCTTATGCGATCAATTACGCGGCAGAGACGGATAATTCGAGTAGTGCGCTGTATGCCATTAAAGGGTTAACAGGGCTGTATTCGGGTGCGTACTCGATCATGCCTTATTATGAAAAAGTCAAAGAATACAATGATTTTGAAAGTCGCGATTTATGGGAGTATCGCTTAAAGTTGACGCCTGATGAAACCATGCGTCTGACGAAGCGCGTTTGGGAATTGCGCTTTGTGAATTTCCCTTATTACTTTTTACATTCTAATTGTTCGTATGAATTGTTGAATTTAATGGAAATTGCACGGCCGTCCTTATCGTTGCAGAACAAGTTTCCCGTCTATGCGATTCCAACCGATACCTTGCGTGCGAGTCTGATTGATGCAGATTTATTAGAAAAAACGGTCTATCGACCTGCGTTTGTTAGTCGTTTGAATGCGCAGGCTGATCAAGCATCGCCGCACGTGATTGCTGCGGCAAAAGCATTGGCTGAAAAACCTAATTATCCGATGGCTGATCTCAACTCCCAGCAGCAAGCGCAAGCGACTGAGATGGCAAGTGATTATTTGTATTATCGTTTTGTCAGTCATGAAGTTGATCCAGCAGTAGCGCGTCCAAACATGCGTGAGTTGCTGGTTCGTCGTAGCCAAAATCCTGCTATTGATCAGCGCGTCACTGTGCCAACGCCAGCGATTGATCCGTCACGAGGTCATTTGACTAGTCGTCTGTTAGTCAGTGCGGGTGAGTTGAATGGTCGTGGGTTTGCTGATGTGGAGTGGCGTCCTGCGTATCATGATTTGCTCGATCCAGCTGGTGGTTATCGGAATGGTTCAGGAATTAATTTCCTGCAAACTAAGTTTCGCATTCAAGATGATCATCTATCGCTACAGAAATTGACTTTAATTTCTATTGATTCATTGAGTCCGAAAACTGATTTCTTTACGCCACTCTCTTGGAATCTGGCTTTTGGTGTACGCCAAGTACCTGTCGCACATGGGCAGTTTAGTACTGAGCAAACGCATGCCGTGAGTTATGTGCAAGGCGGTGAAGGTTTGGCAATGCAGTGGGGTTCGGCGTTGTGTTATGGTTTGGCAAGTGGTGCGTTGGAAGCAGGCAGTGCACTGGATAAAGGGTGGCGCGTGGGTGCGGGGCCAACGTTGGGATGCCTGTGGAATACGCCAACATTTAGCTTACAACTCCAGAATGCAACTGACTTTTGGCAAGACAGTCATACTTGGCAAAATCAATGGCAAGTTGGGCTGCAGGTTCCTTTAAATATAGGGGCAGCAGATCGACGCCAAGCGTTGCGTTTTGCGTGGCAACAAACACAGCAGGGAAGCCAGCGTACACAAGAAGCCAGTGCTTCCTGGCTCTGGTATTTTTGATGAAGTCTCTATTAAATATCAAAATTTCAGCATTGTTTATCGAAATCGCGTATGACCTGAAAAAGGCTTGCGTGCTATCGTGAAATCACTTTATTGGGTTGAATGGATATGACGTCTGCTGATCGCTCTTTTCTGGGACATCCGCGTGCCTTAGCGCCGTTATTTGCGACTGAGTTGTGGGAGCGGTTTTCCTATTATGGGATTCGTCCATTACTGATTTTGTTTATGACGGCGACGTTATCGACAGGTGGTTATGGCTTTGATCGTCAAACGGCGGCGGCGATTGTCGGGATGTTTGCAGGGTCGGTGTATTTGGCGGCTTTGCCTGGGGGCTGGCTTGCGGATCGGGTGATTGGTCAGGCACGCGCGATGTGGTGGGGCAGTGTGCTGATTGGGCTTGGGCATTTAAGCATTGCCCTGTCGATGACCGTGGGTAAGCCTGCATTCTTTGCGGGTTTGGGTTTGATTGTCATGGGAACGGGTTTATTTAAGACCTGTGCGTCGGTAATGGTTGGGCGTTTATATGCAGACGATGATCCGCGCCGCGACGGAGGTTATTCAATTTTTTATATGGGGATTAACCTTGGGGCATTCGTTG
>JANYEL010000059.1 GCA_025363155.1 Moraxellaceae bacterium | reverse complement strand
ATCTGGAGAATTATTTGGGATGGCGAAGGTTTTTGGAGCGTTGGGGAAAAACTCTAACTCCAGAAATTGCGCTAACAGTTGCTTTGGCTAAAAATAATCCATTTCAACTGTTAACGCAGACATAGCCTTCAAAAAGGGAGGTTGGGAGGGATTTGCTTTTGACTTAAAAAACCGTTGCCAACACAGGCCACAATCTCACGACGGCACCCGCAAACAAAACTATCGTCCCGCCCACTTCCGCCACAATCAATGACCACATAAAACCAGAAATCAAAAAGTTCGGTAATGTTGATTTACCGAACTTATGCGGACGAGCTAATTGATTTTGCGTATCTTGCAACGCACCATGAATGACATAAGTGCTAATCGCTGCAATGAAATAAATCAGATTAGCCAGCACTGCCCAGAAGTTCACGATTGGCGACCACACAGAAGCCACTGCCAGAACCGCCAACACCAAAGCACTAAACGAATACATCAATGACGCACGATGCGCAATGTCTACATAATACGGCGCACGAGATTTTTCACTGGCTCGAATTGCAGTGTATTTCCATACACCCGTGAATAAACCAACAAGTAAAAGGAAACCTGAACCGAGTACGGCTAAGGCGACGGCAGGCATTTGGAATAAAAAAATAAAAGCGGGAGATAGATCATACATAAGGAATACTTAAAAACTGACAACTAAAATTGTCAGCACAATAGCATGAGTTTAAGCAGGTGTCATTTCCTCATCAAATCGAAATACACAACGACAAGCCCGCCAGCAACGCACCAATCGCCGCACCAACCATCACATCAGTTGGATAATGCAACCCTAGAATCACACGTGATGCCGCAACCAACAACATAAACGGCAGCAACACTGGCAATAACAATGGGAAACTCACACCCAACATCACAGTAAACAAAACCGCATGCAACGTATGACCTGATGGAAAGCTGAAATGATCTAATGGACGCTCACCGAGCATAATTGCCTGATGAACTTGATATGGTCTTGGACGCAGCGTTTTATTCTTCAGCAATTTATAAATCACCAGCCCAGTCAAACTGGTCAGCGAAATTTGAATGAGTAATGGCAAAACAACCATGCCATACCATGCCCAAACAAACAGAACCATCCCGTACCAAAACCAGCCATCGCCCATTCGACTGACTAATTTAAATAAACGCGCGACTGCGTGACGGGTCGAATAACGATTCAAACGTAGACACCAATAAGTATCCCAGCCTTGAACCTGATCTTGCATATGGAGCATTTTTAATTGAAATCTATTCATGATTTAATCTCCTGTTTGGTGATCGCCTGAACTGAATTCAGTGCCTCACTCGATTGTTTTTGTTCTATTACTTTTCCGAGTACCTGTTCAAACTGAGCAACGGCATGTTTCCAGCCCATTTGTTGTACACGCATACATGCGTGCTTTCCCATCACTTGTAGTTCTATTTGTTTTGGCAATCCTGCCGCTAATTGCTTGAATTGCCATTCATCATTCAGACCGCACAACCAACCCGACTGTCCTGAATTTACCAATTGACCTGCAGCGGCATCGTTAAATGCGAGTACAGGCAAACCACTTGCCATCGCTTCTGGCACTACATTCCCAAACGTCTCTACCTGACTAGCGAATACAAACACGTCTGCGCTTGCAAAGTATTGACTGAGTGTCTCACCTGTCTGCATACCCGCGAAAATGATATCTGAACCAAGTTTTTCCAATCTTGCACGCTCGGGCCCATCACCCACCAACACCAATCGAACCGCACGGAACGACTGCTCTACTTGTAATTCACGATACGCCGCGATGACCAAATCGATGTTCTTTTCAGGTGATAAACGCCCCACATATAACAACACAGTCGTCTGTTCACCTGCACCCCAAGATTGGCGCAAAGGCTGACTGCGATGTGTCGGATTAAATTGCTGAATATTCACGCCGCGTGACACCACAGACAGGCGATCAATACCCATTTCCTGTAACTGCCCGACGGTCTTCTCACTTGGCACACAAGTAATGTCGGTGCGATTATGAAAATAACGTAGATAGGAAATAATCGGAGTTAGCAGATAGCTCAATCCAAAATACCGACTGAACTCGTGGAATGGAGAATGAAAGCCACTCGTCACAGGAATCCCTAATTTTCTTGCAGCAAACAAAGCCGCTAAACCGAGAGGTCCTTCGGTGACGATATGCACCACATCTGGCTGATGCTGTTTAAAGAACTCTTTTAAACGTGAATACGAAGGCGCGCCAAATTGCAGGGTGTTGTAACGTGGAATAGCAAACCCTCTTACCAGCATCGTATGTTCAGCAGGAGAAGCGGCAGTAATTGATTTCTGCTCTGGACGAACCAAGATAAGCGAGTGTCCGTTCGCCTTTAAGCCATTTGCAAGCTGATAAATGGAATGCGCGACGCCATTGATTTCTGGAACCCAAGTTTCTGTGACGAGGGCAATTTTTAGGGTTTTGGTTTGAGTATTGGTAATCGGTAATGATTTTGTAGTGTTGTAGCGATTATTATTCTGAAAATTAAAACTGAAGATTTCAGACTGACTTGGCTTAGTCCGTGCTTCTTGCAAAGCATCAACTTGGATGTGATTCAAACGTTCTTCGCGGCTAAAGTCATTAATGACTACATTCATCGGCTCATAGGCTCTATTCGTTTTCATGAATAAAGCATACGCAGATAAGTTGACAGTCAGTTGACGATACGATGACAGAATTGTGACAGTCGAAGCCTTTTTTCAGCTGAGTAGAATCAACAGAAAGAAGGCCTCATAATGCTCAAAAACTCATCTACTGTGGAACTTTAAGCGTCGTATCATCCTGATTTTCAGTACCGCAAGTTGGGCAAAATCCGAAAAAAGAATTATGACGAGTCTTACACACTGGGCAGCTACGGAATAGTTTCAAGCCGCAATACATACAAAAATTACTAATCACATCTTTGCTATCGACCATTTGCCGCTCACAGCTCGGGCAAACATGCGCTGACAACTTCTTAATCGCCACAATATGATCGAGTTTCTGGCGTCGCTCATTCTCCCCTGCCTTCGCCGTCAGTTGCCGCTGCGCTAAATACGCCTGCATCCAACCGATGCCGTAATAGCCAGCAATCAACACCAAGATCAGCCCAACAACATAACGCACATACCCACCATAACTTGGCAAATAAGGCACGAGCTCTACAAAGAAACTAAACAACGCAAAGAAAATGAAGCCCCATACAAAAGGCCAATATTTGCTTTTACGATGACGAACAAACAACCATAACGCCGCCGCGATCAAAGGCAAAATAAACAGTAAACGACAGCCAAATACTTTCCATTCTTGTTTAAAAACCGCGCGCTCATAGAGGCGATTACTGGCTTGTTCAAGTTGACTATATTGCGGATAGAGTTGATCGCTCTGTTGTGACAACTCTAAGAGCTGACAATCTAAACTAGCAATTTTCTGTTGATTTTCAACTTGGCTGACTTTGAGGTCTTCGAGTCGTTTAGTGCGGTCAATCAACTCAATGTCTTGGCTTGCTTGTTGCGTCACTGCACGCGTGGCCAGCCAATTTTCAAAATTGACATGCTCGGTATTATATTGACTCTGAGCTGCGTTTAATGATTGTTGCAGCAAGTCACGCTGATCGCTCTTCACGCCTTGGTCGATTTCAATATTTCGTTTGGTTTGTTTTAGTGATAATAATTGCGGCGAGGCAAATTGATCAGGTGTGAGATTCTTTTCAGCCAGCGGTAAATCTCGAATAATCAGACCACCGAATCCCATCAAGAACCATGCAAAAAGAATGGCAACAAGCCACATGGTTAAGCTAAATAGTTTTTCTGGTTGTAAGAGTGCTTTCATGGAATCCATTCCTGATTATTCGGTTATCTTAATGATCATATGCTATCGAACTATCAACCATATGAATACTAATAGTTAATACGCTCAAAACAAGTATAGATATGATATAAAGCATTTAATAATATAATTAAAGATTAGCAATGACTGAACGTGAGACTGATCCACTCCTTGAATGGAATCGACTAGAACGCGAGATCACTGAAGATGCTATCGTTTCTTCCATGTTTGAAGCAATGTCAAAAGCAAACGAGCCCCTAGAAAAATTTACAACTTGGTTACTTATAGGCACAGCCGCCATCGCTTCTTTTATCATCACGAATGCTGATAAATTTCTACCAATCGTTGAACAAAACGGTTTTCGTGCATGCGGGGCTCTTCTTTGTTTATCTTGCATATTTGGATTATTATCTAAAATCAGTGCTTTGTTTCATAAAATTCAAACAGAAATTGGCACAGCAGTCAGAAAAACATTTTTTGAGCATCTTTCTAAGTACCAAGATAAAGAAAAGGAGATTCAAGTACACGCTGAATTCAGAAAAATTAATCTTCAAACTGGCATACGTATAGAACGAATATTAGAAGAGTTTCATGCACCTCAACCAAAATTAGTAGTATGGTTTGCAACACGTCGATTAAAGAAATATCAAAATAATCCACAAGCTAGCTTTATAATTCCATTACGAAGTATGCGTTATCAAAGCTTATTCACATTTTTGCAAGCCGTTTCATTTTTAGGTTTTTTAATTGCTGGATTTATTTATATCGCAATAAACCAATCATCCATTTTAACCACTCACAAGAAAGTAGCGACTTCAGATCACCCCACTAAAGTCGCACAATTACATGTAAGTGAAAAGGCAAAAAGTTAACTCGCTTAACCCGCCTGCTTAATCCCTTGTCTTTTCACCATAATCAGCAACAACTGAACCGCCGCAGGAGTCACACCTTGAATTCGACCAGCCTGCGCCAACGTCGCAGGACGTACCGCTTTCAGCTTCATGGTAATTTCACGTGACAAGCCCGACACCGCATCATAGTCAAAATCAACTGGCAACGCAGTCTCTTCATAACGCTTCAAATGCGCCACATCATCTTGTTGACGATCAATATAACCCGAGTATTTCACCGCAATTTCGATCTGCTCACCCACCATCGGCTCAACATCAGAACCCGTCAACTCAGCAATCTGTGCAAAGGTCACATCAGGACGTTTGAGCAAATCATACGCATTGTTTTCACGATTCAACACTTCACCCGTTTGTGCAATGAATGCCATACCGAGTTTGTTATTCGGCGTTGCCCACATCGCTTTTAAGCGTGCAGATTCAAGTTCAATCGATTCAACTTTTTTGCAATATGCAGCCCAACGTTCATCGCTCACCAAGCCCAATTTACGACCTGCTTCAGTCAGACGTTGATCCGCATTATCTTCACGCAACATCAAACGATATTCCGCGCGGCTGGTGAACATACGATACGGTTCTTTCGTACCATGCGTAATTAAATCATCAACCATCACGCCCAAGTACGCTTGGTCACGCGTTGGTGTCCAGCTTTCTTCGTCCACTGCACGACGTGCAGCGTTCAAACCTGCGAGCAAACCTTGTGCGCCCGCTTCTTCGTAACCAGTCGTACCATTGATCTGACCTGCAAAATACAGGTTATTGATCGACTTGGTTTCAAGCGTTGGTTTCAAATTTTGTGGATTGAAATAATCGTATTCAATCGCATAACCTGGGCGCGTGATGTGGGCATTTTCAAGACCCTTCATTGAACGCACCAGCTTCAATTGAATATCAAACGGCAAACTGGTCGAAATGCCATTCGGGTACAACTCATGCGTATTTAAGCCTTCTGGCTCAATGAAAATCTGATGGCTATCCTTATCCGCGAAACGATGAATCTTGTCTTCAATCGACGGGCAATAACGTGGTCCCACCCCTTCGATCACACCTGTATACATCGGCGAACGATCTAAACCACTACGGATAATGTCATGCGTAGCCAAATTGGTATGCGTCATCCAGCAATTGACTTGGCGCGGATGCATCGACACATCGCCCATAAAAGACATCACTGGCATAGGCGTATCGCCCGGCTGTGGAATCATCACCGAGAAATCAACGCTTTTCGCATCAATACGCGGCGGCGTCCCAGTTTTCAAACGACCAACAGGCAGTTTCAATTCACGTAAACGGTCAGCCAACGCAATCGATGGCGGATCACCCGCACGACCACCACGTGATTGCTGCATACCAATATGAATAATCCCGCCCAAGAACGTACCACTGGTCAACACCACTGTACGCGCTTCAAAACTAATACCTGTTTGCGTGATTACGCCTTTGACGGTATCGCCTTCAACGATCAAATCATCCGCGGCTTGTTGGAAAATATCGAGGTTCGGTTGGTTTTCCAACATCGAACGAATCGCGGCTTTATACAAAATACGGTCGGCTTGCGCGCGCGTTGCACGAACTGCCGCGCCTTTACGGCTATTTAAAACACGGAATTGAATACCCGCGTGATCGGTTGCCAGTGCCATTGCACCGCCCATCGCATCAATCTCACGCACGAGATGCGACTTCCCAATCCCACCAATCGCAGGATTACAGCTCATTTGTCCAAGCGTTTCGATATTATGCGTCAAGAGTAAGGTTTGACGTCCCATGCGCGCCGCAGCAAGCGCAGCTTCAGTACCCGCGTGTCCACCGCCAATGACGATGACATCGTATGATTTTGGGTAGCGCATGGTAATAACCTCTAGAATCGATATGAGAAAACAATGAACTGCAACGCATGGCAACTACTTAGAGCCAATAGCGGCGCATATTATAGCAAATAATTAACCTCCAGTCATGGTGGAAAAATGACCAGTAGGATCTTAATTAAAACCACCGATCGAATAACACCAAACCGTCAGTATGGTCACTATTTTTATGACAATGGATTCGATATGATTGGCAAACTTGATTACGTTACAAAATCAAATTATGTCCAAAAATCCTGAATCAGACAACTCAAAACCGCATGGCGGAACGCGTCACGGTGCTGGTCGCAAGACGCTATACAGCGAACCGACGACGACCATTCGCGTGCCTGAGTCCAAAGTGATTGATATCAAAGACTGGCTCAATGGCAAGTCGAGCCAACTGCACCCCAATCGTCCGCAACCTGACATGAGCCAAGCATTAGTCTATCAACCCATTACGATCACGACAGAGCGCCATTACATTCCTAGCGCCTTGGAACGTGTAGCGGCTGGCTTCCCCTCACCTGCCGAAGGTCTGATTGATGAAGGAGTTGATCTCAATGAGCATTTAATTCGAAATGCCCGAACCACTTTTCTAGTCAAAGTTAAATCTCAATCGATGCTGAATGTCGGCATTGATATTAATGATGAACTTGTCGTCGATCGCTCGATCCAAGCTGAACATCGTCACATCGTGGTTGCGCTATATAACAACGCATTCACGGTAAAGAGGCTAATGCTAGAAGGATCAGGAGACACCAAAAAAGTCTGGCTGAAAGCTGAGAATCCAGACTTTGAATCCATTTATCCGCAAGAAGGTGAAGAGCTCATCATTTGGGGAGTCGTCAGCTATAACCTTAAAAATATGATTGAACGGCGTGGTTCGTGATGACTAGCCTTACAAAAATTATCGCACCGAAAGCAATTGCACTGGTCGATGTTAATAATTGCTATGTCAGTTGCGAACGCGTTTTTAACCCTAAACTCAATGGAAAACCAGTCGTTGTGCTCTCGAACAATGATGGCTGCGTTGTTTCCAGAAGTGCTGAAGCCAAAGCACTCGGAATCAAAATGGCGGGGCCTTGGTATCAAATCAAAGATCTTGCCAAAAAACATGGTGTGATTGCACTCTCCAGCAACTACTCCATTTATGGGGATATGAGTAATCGCTTCATGAGTATCTTGGGCGACTTTGTGACACGTGCCGAGCAAGAGATTTACTCAATTGATGAATGTTTTCTAGATCTAACGGCTTACCAACAGCTCTTCGATTTAGAAGAATATGCGCTGCAAATGAAGAAGCGTATCAATCAAGGGATTGGCCTGCCCGTCTGTGTTGGCATTGGCGCAACCAAGACTCAAGCCAAGCTGGCGAATCATTTTGCAAAAACACATTCTGAATGTGATGGCATTTGTAATTGGTTGACGATGAAGGATGCTGTCAAAAATGAATGGCTGTCAAAAACACCTGTGCGCGAAGTTTGGGGCGTGGGGCGGCAGAATACAAAAGCACTTGAAGCGATTGGTATCCATTCTATCGCCGACCTGATCGCATCAAATCCGATGCAGATTAAAAAACACTTCTCGATTGTCATGGCGCGAACGGTGATGGAGCTGCAAGGCACTCCTTGCTTAGAGCTTGAAACCGCCCCGCCTGCAAAACAGCAAATTCTCTACTCGCGTACCTTCGGTCAACGCATGTCCGATATTGATGCACTGAATGAAATCATTACCGTTTTTGCCAGTCGTGCTCATCTCAAGCTGCGTCAGGAAAAAGCTGTGTGTTCTGTTATTACCGTCTTTATCATGACCAATCGCATGCGTGAACAAGACCCTCAACTGTCCAAAAGCCATTCCATCACGCTCTCTGTAGACACCGATGATCTGATTCAGATTGCGCATGCAGCGCGCATGGCTCTAGCTAAGATTTATAAAATAGGCTATAACTTTCAGAAAGCAGGAATTATTTTGACTGGATTGTCAGCAAAAGGTAGACAAGCACAATCGTTGTTTGATCCCGAACCAGCAGACGTGGAAAAGCATGAATCTTTAATGCATGCGCTTGAAAAGGTGAATGCAAGGTTTGGGCGAAAAGCTGTCGGAATTGGCGTATCTGCTATGGACGGACAGGCTTGGGAAATGAACCAAAAAGCGCGCTCACCCAATTATTTGACGGATTGGAATGAGTTATTACAGGTTCATTGAAGATTTGAAATTTAAACTCGATGTAATGGATTCATAAACTGATAATAAATCAGGGTCTTAGGAAGTTAAGTACAATTTAAAGTGTGGTAACTTACTAAGATGGAAACGAAAAATAGGTACTATCGCCGTTCAAGAATCACAGAAGCCAAATTTAGACAACTTGTTCCTTGCGAAGCATTGCTTCTCATTTGCT
>JANYEL010000221.1 GCA_025363155.1 Moraxellaceae bacterium | reverse complement strand
TAATAGTGGTGAAGGTTTCGTTGTTCTTGGCTTCGCTTGTGGCGGCTCAGCGATCAGAAAAGAATTCACGACCGCAACCAACGCCAAGAGAATCATCACAACAGGCAATGTCGTAATCAAACTCCATTTAAACCACAGACCTAAACCTGCAACTGCGGCAATAAAACCCAGCGATCCCCACAGACGAACAATACCGTATTGATCTCGATCTTTACCCAGATAAAACAAAGTCACCGCTTCAAATTGAGCCAATACTGCATTCTGAAAAAAACTATAGAAGAACAGAACAGGCACAAGCCAAAATATAGTGTGTGGCACAAACAGAATTGCCACCCATGCAATTAGTTCTGCCGTAATCCCCAAGCGTACCCAACGCATACGCAAGCCTGAGCGATCAGCAAGTTGTCCCCAAACACTCGGCGCAATGATGCGAGAAATAACAGTGACTGCGGCAAGCCAACCAATCTGCTCTTTATCAAATCCACGCCCTTCTAGATACAAACTCCAGTAAGGCATGAACGCGCCAATCACCGCGAAATAGAAAAAATAAAAGCCCGATAAACGAGCCTTTATTGGAACACTCAGATCACTTCTCAATTGCATTCATCGGCGCGACAACATCAGCGTTTTGCGCGCGATGACGCATGAAATGATCCATGAGTACTATCGCCAACATGGCTTCGGCAATCGGTGTTGCACGCACGCCCACACAAGGATCGTGACGACCTTTGGTGACGACTTCAATTTGTTCACCAGCCAAATTCACGCTTTGGCCCGCAGTGGTAATACTTGCAGTCGGTTTTAGTGCAATCGAAACTCGAATAGTCTGACCGCTGGAAATACCTCCTAAAATACCGCCTGCATGATTGGCTTTAAAACCATTTGGCGTCATCTCATCACGGGTTTCGTGACCAAACTGACCTGCAACAGCAAAGCCATCACCGACTTCAACGCCTTTGACGGCATTGATACTCATCATGGCATGGGCAATATCCGCATCCAAACGATCAAATACTGGCTCACCCCAACCGACGGGGACATTCTCAGCAATCACTTCCAATCGTGCACCACAACTCGTGCCTTGACGACGTAAGTCAGTGACCAACGCTTCAAAACGTGGAATCGCTTCAGCATCGCCACAGAAAAATGGGTTTTGATTCACAATCGACCAATCTAACTTATGCGCGAATTCATTACCGATTTGAGTGACATGACCACGAATCAGGATGCCAAATTTTTCCGCTAAATATTTCTTCGCGATTGCACCAGCCGCAACGCGCATCGCGGTTTCACGCGCGCTCGAACGACCGCCACCGCGATAATCGCGAAAGCCATATTTCATCGTATAGGTGTAATCAGCATGACCTGGGCGGAAGGTTTCAGCAATATTGCCGTAGTCTTTTGATTTTTGATCGGTATTAGCGATATACAAACCAATTGGCGTACCTGTGGTTTTGCCTTCAAACACACCTGAAATGATTTTAACCAAGTCTTCTTCTTTGCGCTGGGTTGCGAAACTCGATGTGCCAGGTTTACGACGATCTAAATCGACCTGTAAATCTTCTTCGCTTAACGCCATACCTGGAGGTACGCCATCGACAATCGCCATCAAGCCCACACCATGCGATTCGCCGCATGTGGTCACTCGGAATAATTGCCCAACGCTATTGCCTGCCATGCTTTTTACTCAACAATTCTATTTAACTTCCCCTGAGGGGAAGGTTGGGATGGGGGTGCGTTTAAAGCAAAAATCAAAATTCACCCCTATCTAAATCATCCCCCCTCAGGGGAAGACTTCAGAGCATTACTTATTCACTCAACGCTTGTGCTGCCACAAACTGCGCGTGATATTGCTTACATTCACTCGCGGTCAACGCAAACACACCTGCGCCACCTTGCGTGAAATGCAACCAATGGAATGGTACGTGTGGGAACAATTGACGTAACGCCCATTCACTATTGCCCACTTCAACAACGAGCAAACCACGGGAAGATAAATATTCTGGTGCTTTCACAAGGATCTGCTTAACCAAATCCAAACCGTCACGACCTGCGGCCAAAGCCATTTCTGGCTCATGCAAGAATTCTTGCGGCAAATCCGCCATATCAGACGCATCCACATACGGTGGATTCGACACGATCAAATCGTACTGTTGTTGCGGTGGGATCTTCTCAAACAAATTAGACTGAATCAGCGACACTTGACTGTCTTTCAAATGATGTTCAACGTTAATTGACGCCACTTCCAGCGCATCGCGCGACAAATCCGCACCATCCACTTGTGCATCTTCAAACGCATAAGCACATGCAATCGCGATGCAACCAGAACCTGTACACAAATCCAAAATACGTTCAGGCACAAATGCTGAATCCACAACTGGCGGCAAGCGATTCACGCCATCAACCACTGTTCCCAAGCCATCTGTGAATACAGGTGCAAAGCGATTATTAATCAGTTCAGCAATCGGTGACCGTGGAATGAGTACACGCTCATCGACGTAATAAGGTTGATTACAGAAATAAGAAACATTAAGCAAATAACCCAAAGGAATACGATCATTGATGCGCTTCGCGAGCAGCTCAACGATTTTTTCTTTTTCAGAAGGCAATAAACGACTATCTAGAATTTCATCATCGCCTGACCAATCCAAAGATAACGTTTGCAAGATCAGTGCTGAGCTTTCAGCAAAATAATCTTCCGTACCTTGCCCCAAATGCACTTCTGATGCGCGCAGTGAAGTCACGCCAAAACGGATAAAGTCACGTATGGTATGCAAATGAGCAACCGCCTCATCCAAAGTTTCACGTTCGATCGTAATTGCGTCCATACCATTCCCCTCAAAATCAAAGGCCTTTAAAAGGCTCAAAAACCACTCTCATCCAATTTAGGAATCAGAGTAAAAAAATATGCGCGAGATTGTAACGCGAAATGCCTTAAAAGCGGTGTGAATTTAAGGCGCTAACCATGATGAAAATAGTCATGAAATAAATATATAGACTGGCTAAAAAAGATTCTGTAAAAACTAGCCTGTTTGATCGGACAAACACACTTGCCGCTCCGACTCATATCGTTTTTGAATGGCTAATGCCTCTTCATGGCTATTGGCATAAGCCAGCGCGATAAAATCGCCTTCAGGCTTACCCAGCTTAAATATTCTTCGGTTACGCGATAAACGATCAGCCACAGTTTCGACATGGAACTGCTTGCGATGCGGACTCCATAAAACCACATAGGAATCTTGAGTAATGGTGATTTGATCGTTTGGCATGAGACACTCCCTTGTGCATAGTCTAATCAACGAAAGTCGGCACTAAAATTCTAATAACTACAATGCTCACACCTACTGTTTTAGATTAAACACCACGGAAAGGCAATACTTTAATTGTGCTAAATCAGACTCTTTCTTCTACAAATAATCGCAAAGCTGCAACAGCTATAAAAAAGTAGACATTAAAACAAAAGCCAACTCAAAATTTGAATAGGCTTTTAGATACGCTCGAATTGCAACCATCAACCGTTATGGCTATCAACTCTGTTTGACCTTTATTGAAGTACTCAGCTCGGAAAAGCCAAACGTAGATTATTCAACCACGTCGAACCAAACTGCCGTGTCAATGAACCCTTGTTGTAAGGAATGCCATAGCGTGCCGCAAGCGCTTCAACACGCGGGGCAACTTCTGGATAACGATTACTGCATAGGTCAGGAAACACATGATGTTCAATCTGATGGCTCAAATTACCTGACATGATATGAAACAGCTTACCGCCTTCAATATTGGCTGAACCCAGAATTTGACGTAAATACCATTTTGCACGGGTTTCTCCCTCGACTTGTTCCAAGGTGAAATTATGCACACCCGCTGGAAAATGCCCACAGAAAATAATGGTAAATGCCCAGATATTGCGAATAATATTCGCGATGGCATTTGCCCCAGCGACTAAACCAAATACCAACCAAGGAGAAGCAGGTACATAAAATGAAATCGGAATACTCACCAATGCAGCCGCTACGGGCCACATCACATAATCTTTGAGCACCTGCCCCCTTACCTTACGCCCGATATGACGTAACATCGGCATAATTTCTTTCCATGTTTTCTTACCCTTGAGCTTGTCATCAATCACTTGCTCATGGAGTGCAACACCTTCTTCAAAGAACAACATCAGCAAAATAAAGAAAATAGGCTGTAATAAAAAGGCTGGCTTCCACTGCTGCATCGGCGTGACTCGCATAATGCCATATCCCACGTCTAAATCTTTTTCCAGTACATTCGTCCACGTATGATGCACCACATTATGCGAATTCATCCAGCGATCAGAGGGCCCCATGGTATCCCACTCCCAAGTATTCGACTGAATTTCAGGGTCTTTCATCCAATCCCATTGGGCGTGCATCACATTATGGGCAACTTCCATATTTTCCAAAATCTTGGCACAACCGAGCATAAATGTACCCAGCGCCATAATGCCTAACGAAATGCCCCACGATGCCAACATATGTCCCCAAACAGGAATAAAAAACAAACCCGCATAAATAATAATCCGTCCAATCACCGCTAAACTGCGCTGAGTTCGGATCACTTTTAAAATATACGCACGATCTTTTTCGCCCCGACTGTCCATGACTTCATTATAAATGCTATCCATTTCACGACCGAATTCTTCAATTTGGGCATCAGTGAGATTCACTGGAAGTTTTTGACTTGTCATCTGATCTGCTCCTATTGATTAAGTTCGCAATCACCCGACGCCGCACAAACACAGGTTTGTACAATGCTGCCAGCCTCATTAATGATCTTGCCCGTGCGTAAATCTCGTACACATCCTGAAACCAAAGTGGTATTACACGTATAACAAATACCCATACGACAACCATGTGGCGGATTCATCCCTGCATCTTCGGCAACACGTAACAACGGCGTCTCATGATCTGCTTGTACAGCAATACCACTTTGAGCAAAACGAACCAACCCACCGACCGCATCTTGGGGCACTTCGGTAAAAGCAGCACGGAAACGTTCTGTATGCACATAACGAGAACGACCCGCTTGTTCAAAAAGTGTTTCTATCGCATCCAATAAACTGGGTGGACCACAGGCATACACTTCCCGATCGCGCCAATCTGAGCAAAGTCGAGAGAGTTGCTCTTCACTAAAATAAGTCTGTTTGCGTTTTTCTTGCTCATCGCCTAACGCATGGGTATGGATTTCATGCAGTTTGTACCGTGGGTACTTTTGCGCCAACTGTCGTAATTCCTGACCAAAAATCACATCAAACTCATGGGGTGCATAATGAATATGCACACTTTCTGGCAAACGCTCTCGAGCAATTAAACTGGTGATCATACTGCGTGCCGGGGTAACACCACTGCCAGCCGTGATAAACAAGGGTTTGACAGGTTGTGCATCAGGTAGATAAAAATCACCCTGCGGCAAACCAATTGGCAAATAATCCCCGACTTTAAGATTACGGATGATATGGCGTGAAATACGACCATCTGCAATAGCCTTCACCGTAATGGTAAAACACCCATCATCTTCTTCTCGTTCAGGCGAGGATGAAATGGTATAGGTTCGGGTATAGTGCATCCCATCAACAGGAATACCCACACGAACATGCTGACCCGCACGGTGACCACGCCAGTTCAGACCAGGTTTTAGAGTAATGGTGCGAGCATCTTTGGTCTCATCCCATACACGCTCAATGCGTGCCTGTAATTTATGGGTTGACCACAATGGATTTACCAATTCAAGGTAATGTGAAGTCCTAAGCGGGAAAGCGAATAAATCAGTAATCACTGCAACTTTTGACCACAATGATGTCGTGGTTGTTCCTTTTGATGACTGCATATTTATCTTATCCTTGTCGTATTATTCTGAATGACATCCCAATAACTTTCTCATTCACTCTATTGCTGGTGAAATAAACCTCCTTTGCTGAAAAATGCCTATCCCTTGATCATGAAATAAAATGAATCTAACAATCAAGGATTTTTTACTTCAATAGAAGGTAATAGATAAACGGCAAATCCTCGCGTTTTCTGCTAAAAATAGTCCCGCAATAGAAAAATAAGGACTTATAGAAAAAATCTTAAATTAACGATTCAAGGGAATATTGTGTGCCTGTCGATTATGCTGATAGAGCGCCGTATGCAACTCAGTCCCTGACCGATAACCACTATAATAATTCCGCGCAATCCAATTAATCAGTGGATCACTCATGCCGTTGAGAAAGGCATAATTCACATTATCAATGCGGTGATGTTGCATGTGATGTTTTTTCGGCAACAAAATCCATAGGCGCTGTAATAGGCGTACAGTCGTTGCTTGGCTGTTATGGCACAGATAATGTGACAACTCTGAAAGCGATGAAAAGACAGCAAAATATGCACCGATACATAACAACAAAGGCGGCGTTGCAGTAAATAAGAATAGAAACGAGAACACAATTAAGAAAACCACCAACCACTGCTTAGAACCCGACTCATCGACATAGACATGAATAATCGACCGATCGGTGTAACGCGGGGTGTCGTGATGCAGGTGAAATGCAGCAATAAACGGCCCAACGACTGAGGCATAATGATCATTATGATCCATATATAAATGAACCAGACCACTAACTAAATCTGCTAACACAAAAGCCACTACCACAGCAAAAATATGCCAACCAAAACCAACGTCCAATCGGACAGCCAAAATCACCAGAAATATTTGCAGTGAAATATTCAGCCACGCCACGACTTTATTGAAAAAAAGATAAGCCCAGCCGCCCTCATAGCGCTGCATTGCCGCGACGAATTGAAGCTGCTTCTCATCCCATTGCGTTTGCTGTTGCATCATGAAAGCAACCTACATAAAACCATTGATAGAGTTTACCGCTAAATACATCATGGAAATGTGACGAATCAGTACACTCATTCGCATTGATTATGCGCTAAGTCATTGCTGTGTTAGTCTAAATCAACAAACAACAAGAATGGTAATAACATGACCAGAACTCCACGAACTTTACTCGGTTTAAGGTGGATCGCCAATTTACATGTGATCGGCGGTTTATGTCTTGCACTCCTGTTATGGATTCCGTCCTTTCATCCTGTTTTACTTAGATTAATTTATGGCGATACGCCAATCACGAATCCCCAACAAACCATATTCTGGATTTGCATTCTTGGTCCAACTGTTGCCAGTTGGGGTGTGTTATTTCGCATCTGTGTCGACTACTTTGCGGAACAACCGAATAAACGTACTTATCAACGATTAGTACTGGCATTGCTCGTGTGGGCACCACTTGATGCGACGATGTGCATCACCCAGGGTATTTATTTAGCTGCACTTTTAAATGCGAGCGTCGTCCTGCTTATTTGGTATCTCTGCCATCGTTTATGGCGAAGTCAGTTGAGCTGGAATAAATAAATGCACATCTTGATTTTAGGCGGCTATGGCAATTTCGGCGGGATATTAAGTCGTTTACTCTCAACGACAACAGACATTCGCCTAACAATCGCTGGTCGCTCAAAAGAGAAAGCCTTACGATTTATTGAAACCAATCTTCAAAATGCAAAAATTCCAGTACATTCAACAGTCATTGATGTCCACGACCTAAATTTAAGTGCGCTACTTGCTGAAATTGCACCAGACTTAGTCATTCATACGTCAGGGCCATTTCAAGGTCAGGATTTTCATGTTGCCAAGAGCTGCATCCATGCTGGCATTCATTATATCGATCTTGCCGATGCGCGCAGTTTTGTTAAAGACTTTCATCAGCTAGAGACCCAAGCAAAAGAAAAGGGCGTTTTAGCGATTACTGGTGCAAGTACGCTTCCAGCACTCTCCTCAGCAGTGATTCAACATTTCTTGCCTCACTTTCAGGCGCTTGAAGAGATTGAATATGCCATTTCACCTGGCAACCAAACGGATCGCGGCGAAGCTACTGTTCGTGCCATTTTGAGTTATACGGGAAAGCCATTTACAACGTTAGTGAATGGAAAAATGCAATCCGTCATTGGCTGGCAAAACTTGCACAAAACAACCTTTGCCAAACCACTCGGCTCACAATGGCTTGCCAATTGTGATATTCCCGATTTAGCGCTATTTCCAACATCCTACCCTAGCCTTAAAACGCAACGTTTCTACGCAGGTTTGGAACTCGGCATTCTGCATGTCGGATTATGGGGTTTGTCATGGCTAGTACGTATCGGACTGATTTCAAATTTGGCACGTTTTACCAAACCAATCATCTGGTTAAGTGAACGTTTTTTGAAATTTGGCAGCCAAAATGGCGGCATGCTCATGATTTTGTCAGGTAAAGATCATCAAGATAAGCCATTAAACATTCGCTGGGATCTCGTTGCATTAGAGAATCATGGCCCACTCATTCCCATAATCCCCGCATTGGTTTTAGCTCAAAAAATAGCTCAAGGACAACTCACTCAACGCGGTGCGATGCACGCTATGAACTTGATGAGCCTAGAAGATTTCACTATTGCAGTACAAGGGTTTAATATTAAGCTATCAGTTCTTTATAACGATATCAATGTTCCGACAAAGGTTTAATCATGAACAGCCAACCTTCTGCTATGCCAATCAATGTAGATACTTTAGATCATGTGATTCTCTTTGATGGTGTCTGTAAGCTCTGTCATGGTTGGAGTCGATTTGTGATTTATGCGGATAAGAAACGTCTGTTTAAACTTGCTACCGTTCAGTCAGAACAAGGACAGCAGATATTGCGTCATTTTGGCTTACCAGCTGACAGTTTTGACACGATGGTTTACGTCGAAAATGGCAAATTTTACGTGAAAAGTAGCGCTTTTCTGAAAGCAATATCACGCTTTCCATTTCCCTATAAATTACTGGCTGTATTTTGGATTCTCCCGCGACCGATTCGCGACTGGCTTTATGATCGAGTCGCATTAAATCGCTATAAAATCTTTGGCCGTTATGATCAATGCATGCTGCCCACAGCTGATCATTTAGGGCGATTTCTATAAGTTCAGTAAACACCTCAACACCAACAACTGAGCTCAAATTTAAACCAAAAATATATGCCGTTTATTAAGATATAATTTCAACTCTACCTAAGCCTATAGCAAAAAATCCGCTATACTATGACGCTTTTAATTTAACCCTATTTTTTCGCATTCAGCCCAAGGAGTCTCACCTATGACAGCCAAGCCGCAAATCCGCACTGTAGCTGACATTCGTGAAGATTTTTTACGCTTTTTTGAAAGCAAAGGTCACACCCGCGTCGCTTCAAGCAGCTTGATTCCAACCAATGACCCGACGTTGTTATTTACCAATGCGGGCATGAATCAATTTAAAGACACTTTTCTCGGTCTCGACCCACGTGATTACGTCCGTGCAACCTCGAGCCAAAAATGCGTACGCGCAGGCGGCAAGCATAACGACCTTGATAACGTTGGCTATACTGCACGTCACCACACTTTCTTTGAAATGTTGGGCAACTTCTCTTTTGGTGATTACTTCAAAAAAGAAGCGATTGCGTTCGCATGGGAATTCCTCACAAGTCCAAGCTGGATGAACATTCCAAAAGATCGCTTGTACGTCACGATCTATGCAACCGATGACGAAGCATTTGGTTTCTGGAATAACAATATTGGTTTAGATGCATCACGCATCATTCGTATTGGTGACAACAAAGGCGCAGCTTACGCATCAGACAACTTCTGGGCGATGGGCGACACAGGTCCTTGCGGCCCATGTACTGAAATTTTCTACGACCACGGCGCTGAAATTGCGGGTGGTTTGCCAGGCACCCCTGAAGAAGACGGCGACCGTTTCATCGAAATTTGGAACTGCGTTTTCATGCAGTTCAACCGTCAAAAAGATGGCACGATGCAAGCCCTACCAGCGCCAAGCGTTGACACAGGTATGGGTTTAGAGCGTATTAGTGCGGTCATGCAGCATGTTCATGCGAACTATGAAATTGACTTATTCGCGCATCTAATTCAATCGGCTTGCAAAATCATTGGCATCGAAGACGAAGGTCAGCCTTCCCTACGCGTTGTTGCCGATCATGCACGCTCTTGCTCATTCCTCATTGCTGATGGCGTGAATCCAAGCAATGAAGGTCGTGGCTATGTGTTACGCCGTATCATTCGCCGCGCAGTGCGTCATGGTAATAAATTGGGCGCAACAGGCGCATTCTTCTATCAAATGGTTCAGCCATTGATTGATGTGATGGGTGAAGCGTATCCAGAGTTGGTTGCACGCCGCGAAGCGATTGAAAATGCGCTCCGCAAAGAAGAAGAACAATTTGCACGCACGCTAGAACAAGGTTTAAAACTACTTGAAGCTGAATTACCAAACGTAAAAGGCAATGTGATTGATGGTGAAGTCGCGTTTAAACTTTACGACACTTACGGCTTCCCAGTTGATTTAACAGCAGATATTGCACGTGAACGTGGTTTGACCGTTGATCAAGCTAGCTTTGAAACTGCCATGGATGAGCAACGTCGTCGTGCGCGTGACGCGGGCAAATTCACTGTTGATTACAACAGCTTTGTCAAAGTTGATAGCTCGACTCAGTTTGATGGGTATAACGCGACGACAGGTTCGGGTCAGATCATTGCTCTCTACAAAGATGGTCAACCTGCTGATAGCCTGAGCGAAGGCGAAGAAGGTTTTATCGTTCTTAATCAAACACCATTCTATGCAGAATCAGGCGGTCAGATTGGTGACACAGGCACATTGACAGGTTTGGATGGTATTTTTGAAGTTCAAGATACCAAGAAATCAGGCAACGCCATTGTTCATCAAGGCGTGGTGACAATGGGTAAAATCCAATCGAACCAAACCGTAGAAGCTGAAGTGAAGCAAAACTTACGCGCTGCCATTGCTCGTAACCACTCTGCAACGCATTTGTTGCATGCCGCATTACGTAAAGTTTTAGGCGAACACGTTTCGCAAAAAGGTTCATTAGTCAGTGCTGATTTGCTCCGTTTTGACTTTGCCAATGATCAAGCCGTAACAGCTGATCAAATTAATGAAGTTGAACGTCTCGTTGCACAAGAAATTATTGGCAACTATGCAGTTGAAACTGAAGAAATGAGCATGGCGGAAGCCAAGACCAAAGGCGCGATGATGCTGTTTGGCGAAAAATACGGTGATGAAGTCCGTGTTTTGGCAATGGGTAATAAAACCAACGAACAATACTTCTCTGTAGAACTCTGTGGTGGTATTCACGTTGAGCGCACAGGTGATATTGGTTTGCTGAAAATTATCAGTGAAGGCGGTATTGCTGCGGGTGTTCGTCGTATTGAAGCGGTCACAGGTTTGAATGCACTGAATTTCGTACAAACTGGTGAACGTCAGCTCGCGCAAATTGCAGGGCTAACTAAAACTGCTCGCGGTAAAACATTTGAGAAAGTTCAGGCATTGTCTGAGCGTAATCGTGATTTAGAAAAGCACATTGATTCACTCAATCAAAAACTTGCCAATGCTGAAAGTATTGAACTAGTCACCCAAGCACGTTGGGTCGGTGGCTCACAGCTTCTTGTGGCAACGCTTGAAAACATTGAAAGCAAGCATTTACGCACCTTGCTCGACAGCGTGAAATCGCGTTTGCCTGAAAGCGTCATTGTGCTCGCCTCAACCGATGGTGATAAAATCAACCTGCTCGCCTCTGTTTCATCATCACAGAATGGCAAAATTAAAGCAGGCGAGATTATTAGCCACCTTTCAGGATTACTGGGTGGCAAGGGCGGTGGTAAACCTGACTTTGCACAAGGTGGCGCACCATTAAGCCCAGAATTTGCTCAAATTATGCAAGACATTCCAGCTTGGATTGAAACCAAATTAGCTTGAAATGAGTATGCTTGAGGCAAAGTTTCTCAAACACGCTGATTGTTATTGTAATGAAAGCTCTTTGTTCTGATTTTTTAATGCAAAACAAAGATTAAGACAGATTGAACCGTAAGGAAAAGTACACGCTCATGGCACTCATTGTCCAAAAATACGGCGGTACCTCGATGGGTACCCCAGAACGCATTCTCAATGTTTCTCGTCGCGTCAAACGCTGGCACGACCAAGGACATCAAGTGGTTGTTGTGGTCTCCGCAATGAGCGGCGAAACCAATCGTTTGATTGGCCTTGCAAAAGCAATTAGTGAAACGCCTGATCCACGCGAACTCGATCAAATGCTCGCAACGGGCGAACAAGTGACGATTGCGATGTTGGCAATGTCATTGAAAAGCATTGGTTTAAGCGCGAAGTCTTATACTGGCGGACAAGTTGTTATTCGTACCGATAGTTCGTTTAACAAAGCGCGGATTCAATCAATTGATGAAGCGGCAGTTCGTAAAGACCTCGATAGCGGCTCTGTCGTTATTGTTGCAGGTTTCCAAGGCATCGATGATTTCGGTAATGTCACGACGCTCGGTCGCGGCGGTTCAGACACGACTGGTGTAGCAATGGCAGCAGCGCTGAAGGCTGATGAATGCCAAATCTACACCGATGTCGATGGCGTATACACCACTGACCCACGTGTCGCACCAAAAGCGAAGAAATTAGACCGTATTACTTTTGAAGAAATGCTAGAAATGGCAAGTTTAGGCTCGAAAGTACTTCAAATTCGCTCGGTTGAATTTGCAGGAAAATACAATGTGCCACTGCGCGTTTTATCAAGTTTTGATAACGAAAATGACGGCGCATACGACGATGAATTTAAAAACAACGTCGGAACACTCATTACGACTGAATCGGATACGACTATGGAACAACCTATCATCTCTGGTATCGCCTTTAACCGCGACGAAGCAAAATTGATTGTACGTGGTGTACCTGATCAACCAGGTATTGCATCACGTATCCTCTCCCCTGTTGGCGACGCGAATATCGAAATCGATATGATCGTACAAAACATTGGTGCTGATGGCACAACTGATTTCACTTTCACGGTCAATCGTAGCGATTACAGCAAGACGCTGACATTGATGGAAAAAATTGGTCAAGATGTTGGCGCACGTGAAGTCACGGGTGATGACACGATTGTCAAAGTATCGATCGTTGGTGTTGGCATGCGCTCACATGCGGGTGTTGCGAGCAAAATGTTCCGTACCTTAGGCAATGAAGGCATTAACATCCAAATGATCTCTACTTCTGAAATTAAAATTTCAGTCGTGATGAACGAGAAGTATCTAGAACTTGCTGTGCGTTCATTGCACACTGCATTTGATCTAGACCGTGCTTCTGGTGAAAGCCGCGCACAAGCATAAATTTAGTGCTGTAGTTCACGTTTTGTCTGACACAATGTGAACTATTATATTGAAAATGCATAACAATAGCGGATTCAGCCTTAAGGCCGAATCCGCTATAATTTTTTTATGAAAAGTGGTTTTAGGGTCTGTTATGACGCGCAGGTTTAAGCCATACTGCACATAAGCACTCAGCACCAAACAAAAGCTGACTCAAAGAACAAGGAGAGTAACATGCTGATTCTGACACGCCGTGTGGGCGAGACATTGATGGTTG
Organism: Moraxellaceae bacterium; assembly: GCA_025363155.1. Classification (GTDB taxonomy): domain Bacteria; phylum Pseudomonadota; class Gammaproteobacteria; order Pseudomonadales; family Moraxellaceae; genus Aquirhabdus. The sequence goes on along the minus strand of JANYEL010000221.1, from coordinate 21,273 downwards.
GCGACGAAGTCAGCATCACCGTATTAGGTGTAAAAGGTAATCAAGTCCGTATTGGTGTCAACGCACCGAAAGAAGTTTCCGTTCATCGTGAAGAAATTTATCAACGTATTCAACATGAACGCGCAATGCACGAGCACTTGCAACATCTAGAACAAGACTATCAACCCTCTTTCGACGATGAGCCATTTAATCGTTAATTTTGACCGTATTCTGTTTTATTAGATCAAAAAATGACCTCTACATAGACTAAAGGTCATTTTTCTATTTTTAGCATCTTGTTTCTATAAATATAAAACTGCAATCTCTCGTACATCATTATTTTTATAATAAAATTCAGAAGAAAATGGAAGTATTATTTGACTCGCCAAATCCAAATATAATTTAATGATTGCTTCTGATTAGGCATAGGGACTCAAAAGAGTTTACATCATGAAATAGATAGACATGCTGTCACTTTTTTCAATAAAAATAGGAAAAATCAACAATGAGTTTTACATGGATCGTATCCTGCTCAGCACTCGGTTTATTCTTAGGCATGTTGATCTTCTCAGAGGCTGGGCGAAAAATTGGGATTGCGAGGATAGCCCGTGATCCAAAAGGTCTTGCAGAGGGCGTTGGTGCAGCAGGGGCCGCAGTGTTTGGCTTGCTCGGTCTGATCATGGCCTTTAGCTTTTCTGGCGCTGCAACGAGATTTGAAGACCGTCGTCACTTGATCACTGCTGAAGTGAATGCCATCGGAACTGCCTACCTACGTATAGACCTGTTGCCCAGTGATGCGCAGCCAGAGATCAAAGCACTTATGCATCAGTATGTGGACACAAGATCAACGACCTATCTGAATGCGAGTGATCAGACCGCCATCAATGCAAAGCTTGCCAAGGCAGTCACATTGCAAAGCGAGATTTGGACGAAAGCATTAATCGCATGCCGTAGGTCGGATGCGCCAACACAAGCCGCTACGCTACTACTTCCCGCCTTGAATGAGATGATCGACATCACAACGACCAGAGCAATGGCAGCCGAAAATCATCCGCCCCTCGTCGTCTTTCTGTTACTAGGTGGACTCAGCCTCATTGGTGCATTACTCGTTGGATATGACAGCTCAACGAACAAAGAGCGGAGCTGGTTTCATATCATTGTTTTCGCTGCAATCATGTCTATGGCGGTGTATGTGATCGTAGATCTTGAGTTCCCGCGCCTCGGTATGATTCGTGTTGATGCCGCAGATCAGCTTTTAATTGATTTACTGAAGAGTATGTCATGACATACCCTCTTGCCAATTTTGGTTTCCAACACCATAAGAAACCAAAATTGGCATACTCTGATTTAGACTCAGCATGTATAGAAACAACAGTCTGATCAGCTGCTCAATTACTCGCCTTTCAAAAACACAGGAATCAACGCCGTCATTGGCGCACGAATTTCTTTACATTCATTGATCAACTGATGCGAAGCATCTTCTAATAATAATGTAACCTTCAAGCGAAACTTCCGCTTCACATAACCGATGTTATAACGCCAATCAACCGTTTGATCGCGTGCACCTTGCACCATCCATACTGGAAAACGGCTTGCAGGCAACCCTTCCATATACGGCATCCAACGACTTAAGGCGAGAATCCAGCTCATTGCCATCTTACGGGATTGCAGAGGATCTTCTAAACGCACAAAACGCAGGTATTCAGGATTACTATTATTACGACGGAATTTACGCGGAACGTCATGTTTTATTTGACGAATCAAAGATAAACCAATCGAATTTTGCCACCATCCGCTTTTTGCTGGGCGAACCAAAGGCGAAATTAGAAATAATCGTTCAACGATCGGTGTGTGTTTACGGGTACACGTTGTCAGCACATGATCCATCCAGATCGCACAGCCCGTACTCTGCCCTATACCTAACCATGGATGAGGCAAGGCATCCTCTTGCTGCTGAGCAACCCATGCATGAACGTCTTTAAGCATGTCTTGATACACGGAAAAATCAGCAATCCCTGTTTGTTCACCTGAAGATAAACCATGACCGGGCAAATCGAGGGTTAATACGGCAAAGTTCTGTGTTAATAACTCAGCAATCATCGGCTGATATAAACCACTATGCTCTAAATAGCCGTGTAACACCCAGACGGTACCGATAGCTTGTGTCAGCGGTTGAAAGATCTGGACATGAATACGTTGATCACCTGCGCGCAAATAACCGTGTGAATGACGTGCTTCAAGCTGATCAAGTGCATAAAAAGCACGATAGCCTTGCATGGCTTCCGATGTATCACTCGGCGCATCCAAGGAAAGTTGCGGTAATTCACGTGCAGTTTTTATACGATCTGGAGCTGGAAGCTTAAGTTTGGTAAATGACTCAGGTATCAATGGGTTCGATTGAAGGTTAGTGAGATTTTTAATACTTTTTATTTTATGAATAAGTTCACTATCGTTAATTTTTAATCGACCCAAAAGTGCTGTGGATTTTGCCCGAAATGCACTTGATGACGTCGTTGGCTTTTGTCTTGTTGCCAAAGACTCTTCTGGTAATTCAAGAATGGTGGATTCAGTCATAATATCGTTCCATTGATTACTAACCTCCATGCAGTGCACCACAATCAGCAGCACCCAACCTCAGTATAGCTCATAACAACATCTATATATATCAAGGCACTTCACGACAGCCAACCACTCCAAACCAACGATCCCGCGTAAAAGCCACCAGCTCATACACAGCACGGCGCGTGTGAGTGAGATTGCGACTATCTGGCCACCAAGGTGCAGGATCACCAGGCAATACTGCTGGGATTGGCACCGTTTCAATACCATTCATGGCAAATAACCAACGTGCTCTTGGAATATGCCATTTATCGGTGACTAATTCGACTCGTGGTGCACCGCCCAGTCGCTGTAAAAGCAAAGCACTGAATCGGGCATTTTCACAAGTATTCATACTGCGCGATTCAAGCCACTGTGCTGACTCACCATGTTCTTGCAAGAATTTCTGCATATAACGCGATTCAACACCAGTGAGAAATATCGGCAAGTTGGTTGAACGATGCTGACTAATCGCCTGCATTAACCTTAAGCGTGTATATGAATTCGGGGTGATCCGCCCTTGCTTATCCCGAGTTAGCCCGCCACCCAAAACAACAATGGCTTGTGCGCCAGCTTGATTAGAACTATCCCAAACCAAGCGAGGACTGAGAGCAACCAGATCGAGCTTTTTGTCGGGTTTATTATCCGTGACCCGTGCAATCGCAATAGCTTCCGCCGCAGAAGTTGTCGTTGCTGAAAGATCCACCTGACTGGCTGGCTCTGTTTTAGCGTGATGTTTTTTATGTACTGTCGACGGCTTATTTGCCGCTACTTTCGTTTCGGACACTTCAGAGGCCGAAGAGGCATACTCATGCTGAGAACTTTGATGACTCGCGGCAGCAATCGGATTCACAACCACAGGGAATTTCATCATATTTTTCAGAATAAAATCTGAAAAAAACGAAGTAGACGCTAAGAAAAACAATACCACCGCAATGAAACTTAGACCTAGAATCATTTGACCGAATCCACGCAAAACCCACCCACCTTGCGAACGAGATGGGTTCAATGAAGTATTTAATTTGCGAGGAAAACGGCTCTTAACCATAGCTTGCACCACTCGGACACACGGGTTCACGCTCTAATTTGACCGCAAAGCCTGACCATACATCCGCTTGCACCGCCTCAGATAACTCCAAAACATCACGCGCTGTGCCGCCACCATAGTTCACCAACACCAAAGCTTGTTTTTCATACATGCCGACTTTCCCAGATGGATTATCTAAGCGACGTCCACGCCAGCCTGATTGCTCAATAAGCCAACCTGCCGCTAATTTAATTTGTCCATCGGCTTGTGGGTAGCCCGCAATATTTGGATGTAATGCTTTTAAACGCTGATAATCAGCGGGTGCAACACATGGATTTTTAAAGAAACTCCCCGCATTCGCAATCTTTGCAGGATCGGGTAATTTTTGACTACGAATCTGACAAATCACATTGGCAACTGACAATGGAGTGGGATGCGTTCCTGCAGCTTTCACCACATCGCCATAGCCCAAGACTAACTTTGGTGTCAGGGTAAGTGCAAAACGAACTGACACGATGACCCATTCGCCATCGCGTTGTTTAAAAATACTGTCTCGGTAAGAAAACTGACATTGATCGGGTTTGAATTCGTGTAATTTTCCCGCACGATCCATCACTTGTACCGAATGCAGGCGATCAACAAGCTCAACCCCATAAGCACCAATGTTCTGCACAGGCGCCGCACCTACTGTGCCAGGAATTAACGCGAGATTTTCTAAGCCATACCAACCACTGGCAAGTGTCGACATCACAAACTCATGCCACTGCTCGCCTGCCATCGCTTCAATAATGACTTGATCACCTTCAGTTTTGATCAGGCGAATACCGCGTAACATTGGACGAATGACTAACGCATCTAAGACTTCAGGCAACAACAAATTACTGCCACCGCCTAACACTAAACGAGGAAAACGTTTTGCAGTCACAGACGTTAAAATTGCAGCTAAACCGTCAACTGAACTTACCTCCGCCACAAAACGTGCGACACACGGTAAGCGCAATGTATTTAATTGATCTAACCGCGCTCTTTCTATTACTCGCATATCACCTACCATTTCCAAACCATTCACGTGCAACGCTTTATAACTCTAAAGTTTTCGTGCACTCATACACAGATCATACGGCAAAAAGTATTTCTAAGGCAGGTGTCCGATGTAGATTATTGTGCAAATCACGTTTGAAATTTGAGTAACAACAGCCTTATCATCAATAGAATAAAGCTATACTCAACACATCATCATTCACATCGGCAGAAGGATAGCCAAATGAACACCTCAATAATTTCTCCAACTGCCCCACTACACAGCGCAGAGCCATCAGCAATTCAGCGTACATTCTCAGCACATGCAACAACCGCAATTCAACTGCGTCAATCCGCTGCCGCTGAACGCATTGCTAAAATTAAAAAACTGAAAGCGGTTCTCCTCGCCCACTCGGAAGATGTCATTGCAGCAGGTTTTGCAGACTTCGGTAAGCCTGCGGCTGAAGTTGAACTCACCGAAATTCTGCCTGTCATCGCGGAAGCCAATGAAGCTATTCGCAAGTTAAAAGGTTGGATGAAACCCAATAAAGTCTGGCCATCGCGGATGATGATCGGAACATTTGGCTATACACAATACGAACCGAAAGGACGTATTTTGATTATTTCGCCGTGGAATTACCCCGTCAATCTGACGCTTGGCCCTCTGGTTTCAGCAATCGCAGCAGGTAATACTGCCATCATTAAAACCTCAGAAATGACACCGCATTTATCTGCAATGATCGCCACAATCGTTCGCGAATCGTTTGATGAATCTGAAGTTGCACTGTTTGAAGGCGATGCTTCGACTGCACAAACATTGCTGGAATTGCCGTTTGACCATATTTTCTTTACAGGCTCACCTGCAATTGGCAAAGTTGTCATGGCAGCAGCAGCAAAAAACCTCACCAGCGTGACACTAGAGTTAGGCGGCAAATCGCCTACGATCATTGATGAATCAGCAGATTTAGAGCTGGCAGCTAAAAATACACTGTGGGCAAAATTCACCAATAATGGTCAGACTTGTATTGCCCCCGACCACATCTATGTCCATGCCGCAGTGAAAGATGCGTTTATTAAGCATTGTGTTGATGCACTTGATAGCATTTATGGCAAAGATTCACAAAAAATTGATAGTCCAGATCTCGCACGTATCGTGAACCCACGCCATGTTGCACGTCTTAAAGGATTATTGGACGACGCCACATCTCGCGGTGCACGCGTGATTACGGGAGGTCAATTTGATGAAAGTAAACGCTTTATTGCACCGACACTATTGGATGGTATTCCAGAAGATGCCGAAATTATGCGTGAGGAAATCTTTGGCCCACTGTTACCAATCATTAGCTTCACCAACCTTGATCAAGTGATTGCGAGTATCAATGCTGACCCAAAACCATTAGCACTCTATGTATGGAGTCGCAATAAAGACAATATCCAGAAGGTCATGCAGCAAACCACATCAGGCGGTGCATGTATCAATCACAGTGTTGTGCAGTTTTTGCATGGTAACTTACCGTTTGGCGGCGTGAATAACTCAGGCATCGGTAGCGGTCACGGCTATCACGGCTTCCTCGCTTTCTCTCATGAGCGTGGCGTTGTACGCAGTTGGCTGATTCTGGCAAAAATGTTCTACCCTCCGTACACCAACCTCACTCGCAAACTAATTGCACTATTTATTAAGACGGTTTAATAAAATCGGTAAAGCTTCTCTTGATCGAGAGAAGCTTACATGACTCACGCGTTGTTACTGAAATCGCCCAGAACCCTGCTGTTCATTCAAACAAAATCAACTCATGATGGTTTTGTAAGACTTTAAGCATATTGATGAATCAGTTGAACTGATACTCATCACAACGAATAAAAGGAAGAATATTATGGGCTTACTCTGGTTCTTACTTATTGGTTTGATTGCAGGTTGGTTGGCTGGCATGCTGGTCAAAGGCGGTGGCTTTGGTGTCATCGGCGATATGGTAGTTGGTGTGCTCGGCGCACTGCTCGGCGGTGTGCTTTTCACAAAACTTGGCGTCTCCTCTGGTGGAGGCATGATCGGAAGCATCATCGTCGCAACCATTGGTGCAATCATCCTCATCTTTATATTACGACTCATTAAACGAGCGTGACGTTTTAAACTTTCATAAAAAAAGCGAACCATGAGGTTCGCTTTTTTCTTTACAGTACCGCTTAGTCCATCTTGCGACCTTTGCTAGCAGCAATACGCAAACGTAGACCATTCAGGCGAATAAAGCCTTCTGCATCTTTCTGATTGTATGCACCGCGATCATCTTCGAACGTTGCGATGTTTGCATCAAACAACGTGTCATCCGATTTACGACCCGCAACGATCACATTACCTTTATACAATTTGACGCGTACAACACCGTTTACTGGCGCTTGTGACTCATCAATCATGACCTGAAGCATTTTGCGTTCAGGGCTCCACCAGTAACCGTTGTACACAAGGCTTGCGTAACGTGGCATCAGCTCATCTTTCAGATGCGCGACTTCACGATCCAGCGTAATGGATTCAATCGCGCGATGCGCACGCAGCATAATGGTACCCGCTGGTGTTTCATAGCAACCGCGTGACTTCATGCCCACATAACGGTTTTCGACCAAATCTAAACGACCAATACCATGCTTGCCACCAAGCTCATTCAGCTTAACCATCACTTCGGCTGGCGTCATTGCTACGCCATCGATTGCGACGATATCACCCGCTTTGTAGCTGAGTTCAACGTATTGCGGTGTATCTGGTGCTTTTTCTGGGCTAACAGTCCAGCGCCAAATATCTTCTTCTGGCTCCCAATCTGGGTCTTCCAAGCCGCCGCCTTCATAAGAAATATGCAGCAAGTTCGCATCCATTGAATATGGAGATTTCTTACCTGCTTTCGCGTAATCAATTGGAATACCGCGTTCTTTCGCATATTCCATTAGCGTTTCACGTGAAGTCAAATCCCACTCGCGCCAAGGTGCGATAGTTTTTAAATTCGGAGCCAATGCAAATGCACCCAGCTCAAAGCGCACTTGATCATTACCCTTACCTGTTGCGCCATGGCTGATGTATTCAGCGCCATGTTCTTTGGCAAGTTCGACCAAACGTTTAGCAATCAATGGACGCGCAATTGAAGTACCGAGTAAATACTCGCCTTCATAAATTGCATTGGCACGGAACATTGGGAACACATAATCACGTGCAAACTCTTCACGTAAATCTTCAATATGAATTGATTTAACGCCCATTTGCTGTGCTTTTGCGCGTGCTGGTTCAACTTCTTCACCCTGACCAATATCAGCAGTGAAGGTAATGACTTCAGCATCATATTTCTCTTGAAGCCACGTCAAAATGACCGAGGTATCTAGACCGCCTGAGTAGGCAAGTACAACTTTACGCTTTTCCGCCATGAATGTTGTCCAGTGCAAATTAAACTAAAAGGAATAAAACAGAGAGTAAAACAAAAAATATCGAAAGTGGGGGCACTCTAAAATAGAAGCACTCTTAAGTGGCGACATTCTACATGAAAGCAATCTATGACGCAGCAACTTCAATGCTGCGAATGCAATATTCAAAAAGATAAAAATTCAATCTAGGAAATAAAATCTAAGCGGTTTCAGGCTTCATCAAATGATATTCGCGAATTCGATGGCGACCTGAGATTTTCGCTTTATAAACTGCCTCATCCGCTTGATGAATCAACTGTGCAATAGTGATTTCCTCATCGGTAATCGCATAGGTAGATACGCCAATGCTGACGGTGACGAATTTTTCAGTTTTTGATTTTTTGTGTTCAATATCCAGCGCATCCACTGCGGCTAATATGCGCTCTGCAACAGCCCGCGCACCGGCAATTGGCGTATTTGGTAAAAGCACAACAAACTCTTCACCACCATAGCGCGAGGCAACATCAGTACTCCGTGATAAAATGTGCTGCAACGTATGCGCGACCGCAATAAGCGTGTCATCGCCTTTGAGATGCCCATAGCAGTCGTTATATAACTTGAAATGATCGATATCAATAAAAATTAACGATATTGGCTCACCTGAACGCTGTGCACGCTCCCACTCATCATCCATTCTTTCATTAAAGAAACGGCGATTCGCAAGTCCTGTCATCGGATCTTCACGTGACAAACGCTCAAGCTCTCTACCCATGCGCTCAGCTTCCGCTTTATCTAATGAAAGCAGTCGCGCTTGTAGAAAATTCTCGCGTTCTTTTGCGATATTGGCATGAGCAACAATGAAGCCAATAAAATTAATGAGTCCTAAATAATAAAAGTACCGTGTGATTTCCTCATTGGAATACCAGACAAAATCATAATTGACTGTCTGCAAATAGGCGATCAACATCGACAAAAGCCCCGCTATCCCGCCAATGAGCAAGACAAACTTCGGCTTCATTCCCGTCACAAAATAAATTAAAATATAAACTAAAATAACATCATAAGTTGCAATTTGCGCAACGAGCGGCGTTTTAAACTGTAAAGAAAAATAGGATGTAGACAGAACACCCAGAAAGGAAACAAAGCCCACAATAATGTAGAAATTTTTTACTGAAAATGATTTTTTTAATAAAATGGGTAATGAACTCAAACACAGAATGCCCATGCCATAAATATAGGCGAGGTTATACAATTCATGCGTGCGAAAAGAATCCCAGCTCAGAAAATAAACGACCGGAAAACTCACTAAACCCAAGATAATATAAGCAATCGTTGCAGGGATGACGATACCATTGATCAAATTTGAGGTGCGTTCCGCTAGGCTACCCCAGAACATCGACTCCATATCTGGTTGAAAGCGACGCAAAAGGATACGGCGCTCAGCCAATATCCCACGGATCAGCGCATCTTCTTGTAATATAGGCGGTACGATCTGTTTTTTGCTCAAGTCCGTCTCTGAATATTAATCTTAATTAAAAAAGATAATTCGCTTCGTGCGTACTCTCGTACCATAACAAAAATTTTCGATATCTGATAGATATCTAAGCACTACCATGCACCATATATACAGTTAACTTAAAGATCGAGAGCATTACAGTAAAAGATTGCCATACGATTTTGCAGTGTTTTGGATTGCTATTTCGACTATCATTTACCGATTGTTTTTAGAGTATTGATATCGTGACGACTACCGCAGCCCAGACGCTTACTATTACCCAGCCAGATGATTGGCATATTCATTTGCGCGACGGACTCGCTTTAGCACGAACAGTACCTGATATTGCACGCGTTTTTAATCGTGTGATCTGTATGCCAAACCTTGTTCCGCCTGTTACGACAGTTGATCAGGCAAACGAATATCGCGCACGCATCATGGCGCATGTACCGCAAGGCGTACAGTTTGATCCACGCATGGCGCTGTATCTGACAGATCATACCAACCCTGCTGAAATTGCAAAGATTAAACAATCTGAATTCGTTCAAGCAGTCAAACTTTACCCTGCTGGCGCAACGACCAATTCGCATTCAGGTGTGAGTGATTTATCAAAAGTTTATGATGTCATCGCGCAAATGGAAGAACATGGCGTGCCATTCTTGCTGCATGGTGAAGTGACGCACAGCGATGTCGATATTTTTGATCGTGAAAAACGTTTCCTTGATGATGTGCTTGATCCTTTATTAAAGCGCTTCCCACGCCTACGCATGGTGCTTGAACACATCACCACCGCTGATGCTGCTGCTTTCGTTCAAGCGCAAAGCGCGAATGTCGGCGCAACCATTACGCCGCAACATTTACTGTTTAATCGTAATCACATGTTGGTTGGTGGTATTCGCCCCCACTTCTATTGCTTGCCAATTCTAAAACGTCAAACGCATCAAGCTGCACTCATTCAAGCAGCAACTAGCGGCAATCCTCAATTTTTCTTAGGCACTGACAGTGCGCCGCATGCACAAGATAAAAAAGAAAATGCTTGTGGTTGTGCCGGTTGCTACACCGCGCCGATCGCGATTGAACTGTACGCAGAAGCGTTTGAACAAGCGAATGCCTTGGATAAACTTGAAGGATTTTCCAGTTTCTACGGCGCAGATTTTTATGGTCTACCGCGTAATACTCAAAAAATCACACTCGTGAAGCAATCGCTTCAAGTGCCAAATTTCTATCCTTATTTTGAAACTCAACAACTTGTGCCATTACGCGCTGGTGAAACCCTGACGTGGTCAGTACAAAGTGAGCGCGGTTAATGAATGATGTAAATGTGACAAATACTGCTGCAAATGAAGCTAAGCCAGCTCGTCCAATCATTGGTCAACGCTTTCGTGGTTTCTTACCTGTCGTGGTCGATGTTGAAACTGCCGGTATGGATGCAAAAAGCAACGCACTCCTTGAAATTGCCTGTATTCCAATTTTATTCGATGAAAATGGTCAACTGGTTTTAGGCGAAGCGGTACACGCACACATCAAACCGTTTGAAGGTTCTAAGCTCGATCAGCGTTCGCTCGATTTTATTGGGATTGATCCTTACAACCCGTTTCGTATGGCGGAAGATGAGAAACCTGCGTTACTAAGGATTTTTAAATCGCTGGAAAAAACGCGCCGCGAACAAGGCTGTAATCATTGCGTATTAGTTGGGCATAACGCACATTTCGATTTAGGTTTTTTACAAGCGGCGGTTGCGCGGACTCATACCAAAAATCAAACGCCTTTCCATAGTTTTTCGGTGTTTGATACCGTGACTTTGGCAGCGGCTGCGTATGGTCAAACTGTTCTTGCCCGCGCCTGTCAGGCGGCAGGCATTCCATTTAGTAATGGCGAAGCTCACGCAGCACTATATGACACGCAAAAGACAGCAGAGTTGTTTTGTAAAATCGTCAACGCTTGGCCTGCAATGCAGATTGCAAAGGTTGATGAAGCCTCCGAGAGCGAGAATGATTCTGAATAATCATTCCGATCAAACTCAAAGATGAAGCCACTTTCACTCATGGCACTCACTGCCGAAGCTGGCTTTGTCTTTAATGGCATCATGAATATCGACAGCGACCCCACCGATGGTCTTGAGCTGAGCTATAGCAAAGATCGTGCGATGCCGATTCGTGAGCATCTACAATCGGCTGAATTGAATAACATCGACGTACTCCCTGAATACTTGCTCATCAAAAAACTCGTTGAGCAAAAATTCCCGCTGATTTTCGTCACGGGTGGCGCAGGCACAGGCAAAAGTACCTTTATTAAATGGCTGATGAAGCAATTCAAAGGTACAACCCTACTCAGCGCACCCACGGCAATGGCCGCGATTAACATCGAAGGAAAAACCCTTCACTCCCTATGCCAACTTCCCCCCGCGTGGATTGTCAAAAAAGACATCAAACACGCACCACACCGCACCGACATCAAAGAAGCCAAACTGCTCATCATTGACGAAATATCCATGGTGACCGCAAACCTATTGGACGGCGTGAGCGCCTTTCTTAGGCAAAATCGTGAGGGCGATAGCGCCTTTGGCGGCATGACAGTCATTATGGTTGGTGATCTGTTTCAGTTGCCGCCCGTTGTTAGCGAAGCATCGAAGCCCTTATTTGATCGCATATATGGCTCCGCAAAATTCTTTAAAGCACGCTGCTTACGCAATACACCCTATTACGCCATTGAGCTAAAAAAGACTTTTCGTCAATCTGATCAAGAATTTGTCAACATCCTGACTAAAATCAGAGAGCGCGTTGATATTGAAGAATCACTGCGTCAGTTGAATGAAGGTTGCACCATTACCGATACACCACCCATCGATGCTGTCTGGCTTTCACCACGCAACGTCGAAGTCGAAAGTCGCAATACGCGTGAACTCGACAAACTCGATGCAACCGTCAAAGCCTACCAAGGCAAACTCACAGGTCAATTCAAAGCAGATCGTCTACCCTCTCCGATGGAACTGGTGCTCAAAATTGGCGCTCAGGTGATGTTTACCAAAAACGACATGAATCGTCGTTGGATCAACGGTTCTGTCGGTACAGTCGTCAAAATGGGCGAAGAAAAAATTACAGTCAAAATGTCCTGTTCGCTTAAAAAAGTCGAGGTCGAACGTGATGAATGGCTTGAGTACCAATATCGCTGGGGAATGATTGACGAAGAACTTGAACGCTTTGAAACAGGCAGTTTTATACAGTTTCCACTCGTGCTGGCGTGGGCAATGACGATTCATAAAAGCCAAGGACGTACACTGGAAAAAGTTCACTTGAATCTCGGTCAAGGTGCTTTCGAGACAGGTCAAACCTATGTCGCGCTCAGTCGCTGCCGAACGTTGGAAGGACTTTCATTAGCAAGACCATTAGTTGCTGCTGACATTCTCGTAGATCAAGAATCAAAAGAATTCTATCAACATTTACGCGCAATTATTAACAAATTGCCAGCAGATGTGATGATGGATAAAATTACGAATCCTTAGTTTTCTTAATGCTTGTCTCCTTCCCCATCAAGGGGAAGACTTCAAAGCAAAACTAATGCAACGTCCGTTTACTCAACACCTGCTTAGACTTATCCACCAACAACTGATTCAACATTTGACTTACCAACGCCACCGTCATACTCGCCGTCAAACCAATCGAACCATTCATCTTCTTCGTATATAAATTTCCCGCCAGCCCATGAATATGCGCACCCCAAGCCGCCGCATCAAACGCACTGAAACCTTGTGCTAGCAATGCCGCAATCACACCTGACAAAATATCACCCTGCCCTGCAACCGCCAATTCTGGCCCACCAGTACGATTAATCAGATACCCCCCATTCGGATGCATAATCACCGTGTGATAACCTTTTAGCAATGTAATACTGTTGTATTGCATTGCTATTTGCTCTGCCGCTGCTAGGCGATCTTTCTGCACCTCTTCAGCCGAACAACCCAATAACCGACCCGCTTCCGCTGGATGTGGTGTCAAAATCGCCTTTAAATCGCGAGTCGCAATTTTCTGGCGATACTCGTCATTCACCGCAATCATATTCAACGCATCAGCGTCAAAAACACTCGGTTTATTTGCATAGGAAAATACGCGCTCAAGTGCTGCATTTGCAAGCGCATCTTGCCCCATGCCCATTCCAATCGCCAACGCAGTCGCCTCAGTCCAATCAGCAACAGCCGATCTGATCATCAATTCAGGCGCAAACGGATCAACTGCAAACCGATCATCCAGCGCATCAATCCACACTTTACCTGTGCCTGTCGCCAATGCCGCACGCCCACACAACAGCGCTGCACCCAACATCCCGACATTGCCACCAACGACCGCAACACTGCCATGACTACCTTTATGGCTATCCACTTTTCGAATCAGTGTTAATAAAGCTAAATCATTCAGCTCACGTTGATGCATGTAGCTCTCTCTAATTGTTTGAACTCAATGACTTCAAATTAATGCATTCAGCTTTAAATTACGCTAACTTTCGGATGAATTGAGACTAAATTTGCATTTTTTCATCAAACGTTCATATCCTGACCGCCTTTGGCTTGACTTCACCTCAAAATTCTCTACAATACGCGCCTGTTACATGCATTGCCTTTAGTCCCCATCGTCTAGAGGCCTAGGACATCACCCTTTCACGGTGAGTACCGGGGTTCGAATCCCCGTGGGGACGCCAAATTCGAGACAGCTAGAGTTCACCTCTAGCGCAAAAAAGCCCATCGTCACTGAGACGATGGGCTTTTTAGTTGTCTTCACTTATCTGCTACTGATAAACTCTGATCTATAATTATTAATAATCCTCCAATAATTTCTATTTCAGAGAACGTGCTCATGACTCCAGCCGAGCTACAGCTCGCAGTAAATGCGCATCAAGGAGTATTTTTGTGCTCACAGATACGCAAGCCTGAAGTGACCAAGACAGTTCACTTTAAGCACCAGACTACATCTCCGGCTACTATTGATGACCTTCCTGATATCGGCAGACTGCGTGATTTCTACGCTGTATTTGGTAGCATTACATTTTATGTCGACAGCCTAAGCATGGATGCTGCTCGATACATCGCTACGCCTGATGAGTGGGCAGAGCTTGAAGACGGCTTTCTAATCTGGCTGGAAGACTTAGACGATGAGGAGCGTGAAGAGCTTCTGCCAGAGTGGATCGACACATGCCTTGTGATCGGTGAAGAACCCGAAACAGGTAACTACATTCTAATGCCAACTGAAGGGGCAGAGGCTGGAGCAGTTTACCACTTCGATCATGACGGATTTGAGTTTGATCGCCACGCACCAGATTTGCTCAAATATACTGAGGATCTCCTCGACCTAGATGATCATAATCTCAGCTTTATCGCATGCCATATGCGCTTTATCGAAGGTGAAGACAACAATATACAATGGTGGATAAAAGAACTGCACGACAACCGAGGCAATAACGCTAAAACGAAAGACGAATGAGATAGCCGCGACTTTTATGCTGTTAGCTGTAGTATCACATCCCATCGACTCCAGCTCAGTATCCGTTGATGTATATCAAACTTCCGCAACCTGCAACACTTGCAGATCCCCTCCCCCTGCCCCATCATTGCCCTACTTGATAAATACTTAGACTCCAATCCAGAGCCACTCATGAGCAAAGTTAAAACCCTTTACATCTGTCAACATTGCGGTACCAACCATCCTAAATGGTCAGGTCAATGCAGTGACTGCGGCGAATGGAACTGCTTAGTCGAGTCCAAACCAGAACCAAGTACCACACATCGTGCACGCAGCATGGGCAATAGCGGCGGTTACGCAGGGCAAGCCGCAACCGTCACTCGACTTGATCAAATCACAGTTAGCCGTGAATCTCGATTAACCACAGGTATCAGCGAATTTGATCGTGTACTTGGCGGCGGCGTGGTCAATGGCTCGGTCGTTCTGATCGGCGGAGATCCAGGGATTGGTAAATCCACAATTTTGCTGCAAACCGCTGCACATATGGCACAAGGTGAAAAAGCACTGTATGTCACTGGCGAAGAATCCTTATCGCAAGTCGCTATGCGCGCCAAACGCTTAGAGTTACCAACCGACCAACTCAAAGTCATGGCAGAAACATCGGTTGAGACCATTTGCGCTACATTGAGTGCAGAAAAACCTGCGGTTGCCGTACTCGATTCAATTCAAACACTTTATACCGAAACCTTACAGTCTGCACCAGGCGGCGTATCGCAAATCCGTGAATCAGCCGCGATACTCACCCGCTACGCAAAACAAACAGGCACGGCTCTTTTCCTCGTCGGTCATGTCACGAAAGAAGGCGCTCTCGCAGGACCTCGCGTCCTCGAACACATGGTCGATTGCGTGCTTTATTTTGAAGGCGAAACAGACTCACGTTTCCGCATGATTCGTGCGATTAAAAATCGCTTTGGTGCAGTGAATGAACTCGGCGTATTTGCCATGACTGATCGCGGATTGCGTGAAGTGTCCAATCCATCAGCAATTTTTCTCAGTCGCTATGATGAAGCGATTCCGGGCAGCATTGTCATGATTAGCCGCGAAGGCACACGACCATTATTGGTTGAGGTGCAGGCCTTGGTGGATGACACGCAAGGTTCGCCGCGTCGCGTTGCGTTGGGGCTTGATCAAAACCGCCTCGCGATGTTGCTTGCAGTGATGCATCGTCACGGCGGTATTCATACCAACGGACAAGATGTATTCGTCAATGTTGTTGGCGGGATCAAAGTCATGGAAACAGGTTCAGACCTCGCTGTATTGCTCGCTGTTGCCTCCAGTATCAAAGCGAAGGCATTACCACAAGAACTCGTCGTCTTCGGTGAAGTTGGTTTATCCGGTGAAATTCGCCCTGTCCCTAATGGACAGGAAAGACTGCGCGAAGCAGTCAAACATGGTTTCAAAAAAGCCATTGTCCCGCGCGGTAATACACCAAAACAAGCAATTGAAGGTATGGAAATTATCAGTGTTGGGCGTTTGCATGAAGCATTAACGGCTGCATTTGATTTAAGTTCTAAATAAAACACTCTGCAATGCTATAGCTCATTAAGTCTTCCTGCTTATTGAGCTAATCTCTTTTAAATATAACAACTCACTATAAAAACCCACCATTGATAACCACATCACAACGATACTTTTCATTCACATATGATAGCTTTACTCATGTATCTTTTTGTTAATCAAGTCACACTTTGCGTGTAATCACCCTTGATAACAAACACGCTGTACCAACCAAGTTAATGTAACCCCGCTTTATCCCAAACCGCATCACTTTTCAGGAAAATGATGAAAATGAATTTACGTACACGCTCTGCGATCACTTCGCTCATTCTGGCAACTCTTGTTTTGTCACCATTGGCAGAAGCTCGCCGTATGGGTGGCGGTAGCAGTCATGGCATGAGCCGTTCAAACTCATCTAGCTCTTATGGCAACTCAAGCAACTACAACAGCGCCCCTGCTCGTCCATACTCAGCCCCACAACAAGCACCGCAAAAAAGTGGTCCAGGTTGGGGTGGCGTTGCCGCAGGTGTTGCAGGTGGTGCGTTAGTTGGCTCAATGCTCGCTCACTCAGGTTCAGCAAATGCAAATACAGCTCAACAACCAACATCAGCTGTTCAACAAACAAATGGCACTGGTGCTTGGAATCAACAAGCTGCGCAACCAGAAAAAAAGAGTTTCCCGTGGTTTTGGCTAATCCTCTTGGCTGGGGCAGGCTTCTTCGTTTACCGTCGTTTTGCGGCAAAAAAAAACACTTTAGCAACTAACACAGCAGCGCCTAGCCCATTTGGTTTTGGCAATAACAACGCTCCAGCACAACCAGCAGGCGCGAACACCAATATTTTTGGTCAAACTGTTGGTGGTTCGGCCCCATCAAATGCAGGCTTCGGCGCAGCAGCACCGTTTACTGGTAATGGTCAGACGTTGCCTGATGGCACTGAACATGCGGCATTTCTACGTCAAGCACGTGCAACCTTCCTGCACATGCAAACCATGAATCGTGCAAGTAACTTGGAAGAACTACGTCGTTATTTCACGCCTGACATGTTTAACGCCGTTCAGTCGGATATCGCAAGCAACCACGACACCGCTGAGTTTCCAACATTGAATGCTCAGATCGTCGATAGTGCACAAGAGAATGGTCAATACGTTACCAGCGTCCTTTATAGCGGCACTGTGAGTGAAGATCTGAACTCTGCGCCTGTCGCATTCAGTGAAACATGGCACTTTGTACAACCAATCGGTAGTACAGATCGCAAATGGCTTGTTGCAGGAATTCAACAAGGCTAAGTTTCAGTAAATCGGAAGAACGTTTTTCCAAAGGCCTTCGCTGAGATTATTTCTAGGTGAAGGCTTTTTTTATTCCTCGTTATCACCATCTCAATTCAAATCAAAGTTCACTGAGCGGAGTCGAAGTGAGCAGCTCAACCAGTATCCTTTCAGATAACGCGCATTTCGACTCCGCTCAATGAGCTAGTGATTAAATCAACTATTACCACGCTTGAAAACAATACATCCAACCCCATTCTATAACCATCTCAAATTTTGTCTTGTCGATGAGTTTTCTGAGAGCTTGCATGATGCAATTTCATTGAAATCAAATAACAAGATATTTACATCAACACCCACTTAAAGAGGTCGTTCAATGACAACCACTGCAGAAAAATCAACTAGCAAAAGCTATAGCTTCCAAGCCGAAGTCGCACAACTGCTCCATTTAGTGACCCATTCACTTTACTCGAACCCTGAAATTTTCTTGCGTGAATTGGTTTCAAACGCTTCTGATGCCTGCGACAAACTACGCTTTGAAGGCATTAATAATGCTGCGCTTTATGAAGATGCACCAAACCTGTCAGTTCGTGTTGCCTTCGACACAGAAGCCAAAACTATTACGATCACTGATAATGGGATTGGCTTAACTCAACAAGAAGCGATTGATAACTTAGGCACGATTGCGAAGAGCGGCACACGCGATTTCGTCAGCAAATTGAGCGGCGATCAAAAATCCGATGCGCAATTGATTGGTCAATTCGGTGTTGGTTTTTATTCAGGTTTTATCGTTGCGGATAAAATTACCGTTGAATCACGTCGTGCAGGCGAACCTGTCACTGAAGGCGTGCGCTGGACAAGTGGTGGCACGGGCGACTTTGATGTAGAAACGATTGAACGTACAGCACGTGGTACTAGCATTACTCTGCATTTGCGTGATGATTCCCTAGATTATATGAATGGCTATAAGCTTAAGAATATTATCAATAAATATTCTGATCACATTAGCTTGCCGATTCTCATGCAAAAAGAAATCTGGCAAGATGCTGAAACCGAAGGCGATGCAGGTCAAATGGTCATGACGGATGAATGGGAAACCATTAACTCCGCCAGTGCACTGTGGACACGCAGCAAAAAAGACATTAGCGAAGAACAATACATCGAGTTCTACAAACAACTCAGCCGCGATCAAGAAGCCCCGCTAAGCTGGAGTCACAACCGCGTCGAAGGCAGTACAGAATACACTCAACTGCTCTATGTGCCAGCAAAAGCATCCCATGACTTATTTACGCGTGAAGCTAAAACAGGCATCAAATTGTATGTCAAACGCGTCTTCATCATGGACGAAGCGGAAAGCTTAATGCCGATGTATTTACGCTTTATCAAAGGCGTAATCGACAGTGCGGATTTACCGCTGAACGTCAGCCGTGAATTACTGCAAGAAAGTCGCGATGTGAAGGCCATTCGTGAAGGCAATACACGTCGTGTGTTGTCGATGCTGGAAACGTTGTCTTCAAGCACCGAAGCTGCGGATCAAGAAAAATACACTCAATTCTACACAGAATTTGGTTCGGTCATCAAAGAAGGCTTGGGCGAAGATTTTGCCAATAAAGACAAAATCGCCAAGTTGCTCCGCTTCGCTTCTACAACGAGCGACACGGTCAGTGTGTCATTTGCCGATTACAAAGCGCGTATGAAGCCTGAGCAAGATGCGATTTACTATATCACTGCGGATACCTTTGCAGCTGCGAAGAACAGCCCGCAATTAGAAGTATTCAAGAAGAAAGGCATCGAAGTTCTGCTCATGACGGATCGCGTCGATGAATGGGCGCTGAACTTCTTGCAAGAGTTTGATGGCACATCACTGCAAAGTGTTGCTAAGGGTGCAGTTGACCTCGGCAAGTTGCAAGATGAAGATGAAAAGAAAGCTGCGGAAGTTGCGGCTGAAACTTTTAAGCCTTTACTTGAAAAACTCGGTGAAGCTTTGAAAGACAAAGCCAAAGAAGTACGTGTAACCACGCGTTTGGTCGATAGTCCTGCGTGTTTGGTGGGTGCTGATGGTGATATGTCGAGCCAGCTTGCGCGGATGCTCAAGCAAATGGGTCAAGAAGCGCCAGAGATCAAACCGATCTTGGAAATTAACCCTGAACACGCATTGGTCAAGAAACTTGAAAGCTCCATTCATTTCGATGATCTTGCGCATATCATCTTCGATCAGGCATTGCTTGCTGAAGGTGGATTACCAGAAGATCCAGCAGCGTATGTGAAGCGTGTGAGTGCGTTGTTGGTTTAATATTGTTTTGAAAAAAAGCCTTTCCAGAGTTTGATGACTTTGGGAGGGCTTTTTTTGTCACAATTGAGATTGTTTTTTATTCTCTAGCTCTGACTAAATCATTGCTATAAGCGTTCTTGTCTAAATATCTCGAATGTCTTAAAAAAAGTATTCATATTTGGAATACTTGAAATTGGAATTTTGAAAAAATCTTGTCTCTGGCTGACTTTCTTTATGATCAACTCACCCTTTTCAATCAAAAATTCAGAACCTTTATCCAGTTGTATCATTTTCCCCTTACACTCCAAACCTGTTGCTGAAATTCGCAAGTCACCAAAAGCAAGGCTTTGCCGCTGCTTGATTTTCACCATCACGATTGGCATGTGATGCTGTAGCTCAATCTGTATCAGAAGCTCGCCCAGACCTTTTATGTTTTTAATATTACTGTCGAACTTCATCTGACTCTGACCATCATCAACCGTAATGTAATCTCTCGAACCAGTATAAATGTGGTTAATATAATGACGTACAGCTTTGTGATAAAACTGAGTGTTATGGTTTAACTGCACAACGTCTTCTTTAAAATAATTTTTTTTAATAATTTTTGTAGGATAGATCGAAATCACTGTACGAAAATCATTGAGCCAAACAACTACTGTTACCAAAAGACAAATAACAGAAACCAATAAGCATATTCCGATAAAAAGCATGAAAGCTGAATCAGCCTGTTCCATCATAAAAACAGGTATGCTAGATGCCAGACCCAAAGGCACTAGAGTAATGAGCATGTATAGACGTAATTTCCAAGTTGGTCGGTATTCTGCCAATACATGCGTGGTTGATGTAGTCATAATTTCATTATCCATAATAAAAATTGAATGTGTAAAAAATGGATCCCCGATCCTTTGAACCATTTACTTTTTAAAATAATTAATCATAGTATTTTTATACACTTAGTGGATTAATTCCAAGTAATCCACTTAAATAAAATCCGTGCTTAGCATCTGACTTTTCAACTCAATCCCTTTCAATCAACTCGATCTTATAACCATCAGGATCTTCGACAAAGGCAATCACGGTATTGCCATGCTTCATCGGGCCAGCCTCACGTACCACACGCCCGCCCCTTGCTCGAATCTCATCACACGCCGCGTATGCATTCGGCACAGCCAGTGCGATATGACCATAACCCGCGCCTAAATCATAGCTCGTCGTATCCCAATTATGCGTC
>JANYEL010000207.1 GCA_025363155.1 Moraxellaceae bacterium | reverse complement strand
TCATAACCAACTAACCTTCTTTTAGATCTATTCCTTTTCTATATTGTCTTGTTATTCGCTTATTCTTTTTATATTCACGAAAGCACCACGTATTCTTCACGATTAGCCCATTGCATCCAAACCTATCCTGTCGCATTATTTAAATAATTTTCTACACAAGCACGGCGTATCATTTTGTCTGGTTATCATTTTTCAAAAAGCACTCCTATGAATTCACATCCACGGCTACCACGCAATAGTAGACCTCAAGCTAATCAAGGCTTGGTGGTTATTGCATTACTATTCCTTGTTGTTTTGGCTGCTTGCATTATTGGTCTTGCGATTTACCTCATTAGACAAGATAGCGTTGTTCGCTCTAAGTTTGATGGTCAACGTTGGGAAATTCCTGCCAAGGTTTTTGCTCGCCCATTAGAACTCTATGTGGGTGCAGCGGTTGATGAAAAGTCTGTCCGCGATGAATTAACATTATTAGGCTATAAGAAAGATGCAACTTATCAAGCATCGGGAACGTATCTAGAAAGTGGTGATTCTCTATTTGTGCATACGCGTGGTTTTAATTTCGGTAGTTCAAGAGAACCAGAACAAGTATTAAAAATCAAATTTGCGTCAAGTGCTGCGAATGGTGCAACGATTGCAGACATTCAAAGTACGCAAGCAAACACTTCGGGTGTTGTGCGTTTAGAGCCTGTACTAATTGGTGGTATTTATCCGCGTATTAATGAAGACCGCGTACTCATTAAACTGAGTGATACGCCGCAATCACTCATTGATGCATTGATTGCGACGGAAGATCGTTCTTTTTATCAACATCACGGTGTTTCGATTCGTGGTTTAGGACGCGCTGTCCTTTCCAATGCTACTGGTGGCCCACGTCAAGGTGGATCAACGCTGACGCAGCAATTGGTTAAAAACTTTTATTTAACCAATGAGCGGACGCTCAAGCGTAAAGTCACCGAAGCGACGATGGCGATTTTGCTGGAAATTCACTATTCCAAGAATGAGATTTTAGAAACTTATTTAAATGAAATTAACTTGGGTCAAAACGGCAATCATTCTATTAATGGTTTCGGGTTGGCGGCTCAGTTCTATTTTGCTCAGCCGATTCAAGAGTTGAAATTGCCACAAGTTGCCTTGCTGGTTGGATTAGTCAAAGGTCCTAGTGAATATAACCCTTGGCGCCATCCAGAATCATCTTTAAATCGACGTAATGTTGTGCTGAAGAATATGTTGGAACAGGGAAAAATCACCCAAGACCAATATGAAACTGCTCGCGCAGCACCTTTAGGCATTGTCAAAAAACCAACAGCTGGACAAAGTTTATTCCCCGATTTCCTTGACTTGGTTCGTCGTCAATTACGACTGGAATACCAAGAGAGTGATTTAACCAGTGACGGATTACAGATTTTTACCACGCTAGATCCTCGTGTTCAAAATGCTGCGGATGCTGCGTTTCAACAAACACTGAATCAAATTATTAAATCCAATCCGAAGAAACTAGAAGGCTTACAAGGTGCGGCCTTGGTCAGTAATCCGCAGAATGGCGAAATTCTGGCCATCGTGGGTGGTTCGGGACTGTTTACAGGCTATAACCGTGCGTTAGATGCGCGCAGACAGGTTGGTTCTTTGTTTAAACCAGCGGTGTATCTGACTGCACTAGCTTCTGGCCGCTACAATTTGTTGTCGTTGCTTGATGATGGCCCAGTGGATATTTCTGGATCAGGGATGACCAATTGGAAACCGCGAAACTATGATCTACAAGATCATGGCGTTGTAACTCTAACGGATGCATTAACCCACTCTTATAATCAGGCAACAGTGCATCTAGGGATGCAACTTGGTCTTCCTCAAGTCATTGGTACTTTGAAGAATTTAGGGATCAACGCGACATTAACGGGTTATCCATCGATCTTATTGGGTGCCGCAAATTTATCACCACTTGATGTGTTGAATATGTATCAGACCATTGCATCTGATGGTTTTCAGCATCCGCCACGCGCCATTATTTCCGTGATCAAATCAGATGGATCACCGTTGCAACGCTTCGGTTTATCCATGCAGCAGAGTGTTGACCCGTCAGCAACTTATCTGCTGAATTATGCAATGCAACAAGTGGTTAAATCAGGCACAGCAGCAGCGGCAAATCGTACATTACCTGCCACACTGAATTTAGCAGGGAAAACAGGTACAACCAATGACCTACGCGATTCGTGGTTTGCTGGTTATAGCGGAAATTACGCTTCCGTTGTTTGGGTTGGTCAAGATGATAATCGTCCGACAGGACTCAGCGGCGCATCGGGTGCATTGCCGATTTGGATTAACCTGATGAATCGCCTGAAACTGACGCCTGTTTCATTCGCCCAACCCGACGGTGTGGTTTGGCAATGGATCGATAATGCAAGCGGACAAGTTTCAGCTGAGGGCTGTCCAGGTGCGACATATATTCCAATGTTGCGTAATACATTACCGACTCAAGTCACTGCCTGTGGTCAAGACAAGATGGATCAAACTCAATCACTGAGCTATTCTGATTCAAATACGCCAATAGACGCCTCTAATGATGGCGCAGCAGACTCCGAGAGTTATACTCCCGCAACTCCTGCCCCGGCCCCTACACGTAATACAACACGCCCATCATCGGCACTCGATCGCGCAATGGAAAGTTTCTAATATGCAATTTTTGATAAATAAATCTTCTATTTGGCTAAAGTCTGGTAGAGGAGCAACGGAAAAATTACTAGCAATGTGCTTGTTGGCCGGGTTAGTGGGTTGCCAAGCAACGCCGACTAAAACTCAACCAAAAACACATTCTCGCACACATCCACAAGTTACTCAGACTCAACCTCAGACACAGCAATCGACTGGACCCACGACTGCTCAACCTGAGTTTGGTTACCCTCCATTAGAAACTCAAAAACTGCCCAACCTTCCACCACAACCTCAAATTGTGCTGCGCGATGGACGAAACATCCCACTGGTGCAGACGTTGATGACGCAAGGCACGCAACAGTTGCAGCTCGGTCAGTTAGATAACGCCGAAGATACTTTTGATCGCGTACAACGTATTGCGCCGCAAAATTCGAGCGTTTACGCCCGTTTGAGTGAAATTGCACTGAAGAAAAATGATGGTGTTACGGCAGAAGGCATGGCTCGCCGCGGTTTAGTGTTTGCAAAATCAGCGCAACAAAAAGCAGGGTTTTGGCAACTCATTATGATGGCGGGTTCATTGCAAAGCCGCACAGATATCGTGAATGAAGCTAAGAGTCATTTACAGAAGAAATAGCGCGCTTGTTTAAGTCGTATTTTTAAAACAACAAGAATAAGAGAGTGGTTACATGCAACAATTTCTAGAATGCAGTACGTACATTGATTGGAAACATCCGCTGATTAACGCAAAAGCGTTAGCGCTGTCAGCGGAATGTCTTACCGATGATGAAATTGCCAAAAACTGCTTTGAATTTGTTCGAGATGAGATTAAACATAGTTGGGATTACAAGCTGAATCCCGTGACCTGTAAGGCATCAGATGTACTTCAGTTTGGCACAGGTTATTGTTATGCCAAAAGCCATTTGTTAGCAGCATTGCTTCGCGCAAATGGCATTCCAACCGCACTTTGTTATCAACGGCTAACCATCACAACCCAACCACCTTATTGTTTACATGGACTCAATGCGATTTATTTAAAAGAGCATGGTTGGTATCGTGTGGATGCGCGAGGGAATAAAACAGGAGTAAACGCGGCATTTTGCCCACCGCTCGAACAATTGGCATTTCCAATCGTACGACAGGGTGAGGAAGATTTAGCGGAGTTGTACTCACAGCCCCACCCGTCCGTGATTAACTCATTAACACGCTATCACACAGTCGAGGAAGTTTTTGCGAACCTTCCTGATCTTTAATTAGATAAACCGCATCCCTGCTATGCCAAAGCCACCGTTAGTTCGAGCTTCAGTCAAATCTTTCGGCTGCATGCCACCTAAAGCATAAACGGGTACATCACTTAATTTTGCCAACTGTGCAAAGCCATCCCAACCTAATGGTTTTCCTTCTGGATGTGTCGGCGTGGCTAATACAGCACCCAACATCATCGCATCAACGCCTAATTTCATAGCATGCGCCATTGAGGCTTCGTCATGGCAAGCGGCAAACCAAAAGTCTTGTTCGGATTGTCGCACTAGATCTGCTTTTGCAAGTAAAGCGGATTGTGTCAAATGGCGTCCGCGAATGAACTCATTGACAGACTCTGGTGCATCCCAAGCAGCAACCAAATTGAGATCCGGGCGTAACATCGAGAGATGTTTAACCGCAGTTTCATACACGGTCGATGATGCATTTGGTAAACGCACATAAACCCACGCATCAGTTTCTTTTTCAATCGACTGTTCAGCCAACCATGCGGGCAACGCATCCAATTCAGCAGCGATCAAATCAGAAGTAATTGAATAACGTTGTGGTAATTGTGCCGCACGCACAATCGGTCGATTAGCATCAGGAAAATTCAATTCAAACAATTGTGCTAATGAAACCCAATGCAAAGGCTGCCCTTCTCTACCGACAGGTTCGCCATCGAATGACTCGATACGGTAAACATGCAAACGCACGGTTTTTTCTGGATAGTGATAAGTCAGACGTTGAATGAACTGAGGCGTATGAATTTCAATGCCGAGTTCCTCATGCAACTCGCGCGCAAGTGCAGCAGTTACCAATTCACCTGTTTCAACCTTACCCCCAGGGAATTCAAAACGGCCACCTTGATGCTGATGTTCTGCTCGCTTGGCCAGCAACGCTTGACCATCTTGTACAATTAAACCGACTGCGACATCGACGATTTTATTATTCAACGTATTCAAATCCTGACTCATATGATGTTTCTAGCCTTATTACATGCGCTGCGCGAGTTGCGCCAAATGCCGACCAAACCAATGTGCAGTTTCAATGTCGCCCGAAGGAGGTGTCTGCGCAACAGGTAAATTATCGGATTGAGTCATTAAACCTAGAAAGCTTGCTAATCGATTCAGGTCGGTCGTTTCATGACCTTGCGACATGAGCGGCAAGCCACTCCAGACCATACCATGCTGCATCGCGAACAAACAAACTTGCTGCAGAGCCGCCAACTTATCACCGCTCAATCCACCAGAATTTGCAAATCCTGCGGCGAGTTTGCCTGACCAACTTCGATTAATCCAGCGACTGGATGTTGCATCCATAAACAACTTAAATTGCCCTGTCACGCTGCCCATATAAGTCGGTGATCCAAAAACTAAAACATCAGCTTGGTCTAATACTTCCCACTTGTAATGATCCATATGCTCAACAGAGATCAAGTTTGCATCAATGTTTTCGACCTGATTGGCGCCATCAACAATGGCTTGCGCCACACGAGCGGTATGCCCATAAGCACTGTGATAAACCACGCACATTCGCTTAATTGGAGAAGTACTTTTGGTTTGGCTTTGAGTATTTAATTCTGTAGACACGACTAAAATCCCATACTTTTATGGTTATACAACGATGTCGATCAGAAATATGATCGACAGCTTTTTTGGATAACGGAAGATGACTATCTTTGCATCTTCTCTCATGATTAAGATCTTATAATCTGCGGATGTGGACGAATCATGACAACCGTTGCCATCCGTCCAGTGTGTCCATCACGACGATATGAAAAGAAATCTTGTTTATTAGAAACAGTGCAATGTTCACCGCCACTCACGCGCTCAACGCCGATACGCATCAGACGCTGGCGTGCAAGCTGATATAAATCTGCTTTATCTTTACCATTCGGTTGTTCGGTAAATGCAGATGCGCTAGCAGGGTCCTCTTGCACAAATTGATCACGGACTTCTGGGCCGACTTCGAACGCTTCTGCGCCAATTGCCGCACCTAACCAAGCATATGTGGGTGGTTCGCGCATGGCATTCGCAGTTTCTTCAATTATGCCAGACAATAAACCACGCCATCCTGCATGCGCACATGCAACCTCAGTACCATCAGCATTACTCAGCACTACAGGCAAGCAATCCGCAGTCATGATGACGCAACCTACACCCACTTGATCTGTAACAATGGCATCGGCGTCAGGAACAACAGAATCCAATTCAGCCGTGACACGGAAAACATGCGTACCATGCACCTGATTCAACCAGACCAAACGCTCGCAACCAAATGGCACAAGCAATTGCAGTAGTTTCATGCGATTAGCATGCACCACCGCTGAGTCATCACCGACATGCAACGCTAAATTGAACGTGTCATAGGGTGGCTGACATTGCCCTGCTGTGCGGCGTAAGGTTTGCCCTGCCAAAACCGTTGCAGGAAAACCCTTTGCAGCAAGCCAAGGTAAGGATGTATCAGGAAAATCCGAAGTCAAGGTCGTCTCCATAAACAAATAAAGTCAACACGATCTAAGTCAATCAACGCCTAGCGAAATTGACTTAAATCAGGCTTCGCTTCTTTACGCAGCATCTTCACCAAATTGGTAAAATCATCGGGCCATGGCGCTTCAAATTTCATTTCTTCGCCCGTTACTGGATGAATCAAACCCAACTCACGCGCATGCAATGCCTGACGCTTGAATTGTTGCAAGGTTTGTATTAACTCTGCACTAATGCCCTTTGGCAAACGTGAACGTCCACCATAAGTCCCGTCGCCCACCAATGGGAATCCAAGATGTGACATATGCACACGAATCTGGTGAGTACGGCCTGTTTCTAATTGCACGCGAAGCAACGTATGCGAACCAAAACGCTCCGTCACACGATAATGAGTCACTGAATCGCGTCCGCCGTGCGCCACACACATTTTCAGACGATCAACGGCGTGACGACGAATCGGCTCATCAACCGTCCCACCCGCAATCACATGACCACACGTTACAGCGTCATACACACGGAAAACGGTCTTTTCAGCAAGCTGCTGCGACAAACTATGTTGTGCAACTAATGTTTTAGCAATAACCAATAAACCACTGGTGTCTTTATCGATCCGATGCACTAAACCTGCACGTGGCAATTCAGACAGACGTGAGTCGTGATGCAATAAACCATTGACCAATGTTCCTGACCAATTGCCGACACCTGGATGAACGACGAGTCCAGCAGGTTTATTGATGACAATGATTTGATCATCCTCAAAAATAATATTTAGATCCATCGCTTCAGGCAAACTGCGTGTTTGTGCAGCAAGCGTCACATCCAACTTCAGCGTTTCACCACCGAGTGCACGGGACTTAGGCTTGACGATTCGACCATCAAACGTCAAATCACCCGCCAGCATCCATTCTTTTAATTTTTCACGAGAAAATTCTGAGAATAAAGACGCAGCCACTTGATCAAAGCGCAAGCCTGACAAGGAATCATCAATCACCGCAGTCTTGACGATATGCGTCGCTGGATGTGCTTGTAATCCAAAATCATCAGGCAAGACATCATCTGGCGTGTCGTCGTGTGGGATGTTTTCGAGGACATCGATTGCCTCAACACCACCCTCTGCAACTTCATCCGACCAGCCATCAATCTCAGCTAAAGGTTTTAAATCATCGTTCTTAGGTTTTTCGCTCATTATTTACGTCGTCATCTGTAGGCTTTGTGTGTTGGTCTTGGCATTGGTCATTTGCGAAACAGCGCAAAAATGCTTTAATAGCTGCCATTGTAGCCCAGATGGGTATGTTTCTCAGGAGTTTTTATGTCGCTGCCGCGTTTGACGGGTCTTGGAATGCCAGTTTTGGTTCTTGCATTGTCAGGATCATTACTATTGTCCGCATGTAGCAGTATGCCTTTCAGCAAAGATTCAAAAGAAAAGAAAGACACTGGTCCAACCAAAACTGAACAAGCTTATTATCAAGCCGCTCAAAATTCTTTGGGCAAAGCACGCTTTGACGATGCGACTAAATCCTTAGAAGCCCTTGAAACGTATTACCCAGTCGGTGCTTATACTGAACAAAGCCAATTGGATTTGATGTACGCACGTTATCGTAACAGCGACTTTCCAGGTGTAATTACTGCAGGTGATCGTTTCATCAAGCTCTACCCAACAAATGCACAAGTGGATTATGCCTATTACCTGCGTGGCGTCGCCAACATGGAATCAGGTACAGACTCACTCATTCGCTATACCAATCTGAATCCAGCACATCGTGACACTGGTTATTTGCGTGCGGCATTTGATGACTTTAGAGATTTGATTGCCAAGTATCCACAAAGTGCTTACGCACCAGATGCGGCACAACGCATGCGTTACATTACCAATCAATTCGCTGAAGGTGAAATGAATGTTGCGCGTTACAACATTGAACGTACAGCTTATTTGGCTGCTGCTGAACGTGCGCGTTGGGTCGTTGAATATTATCAACAAACCCCTCAAGTCCCAGAAGCACTTGCAACGCTTGTTTTTTGCTACCAAAAATTAGGTATGAACGACTTAGCAACTCAATATTTGAATTTGCTCAAAGAAAACTATCCAAACTTGGTGCATAACAACAGCGTCAATCTCGCAGAAGCACGAGGCGAAGCGTCTTGGGTCAATAAAATGACACTCGGACTAATTGGTCAACGTTCGGAAGTTCGCGTACCGACCACAGGTCAAGCGTACCAACCCACTGCTGCGGCACCTGAAAGCAAAACATCGACGCTGAATAAAGCAGGTCAAACCCTGTCAAAAGCAGGACACGGCGTGACGCGTTGGTTTGGTTCATTGCTCTCTGGGATTAATCGTGGTGATGATAATGATGGCAGCGCTTCAAAAGCGTCCTCTCCATCGCAAATATCATCGGCTTCTCCAGTGGCACCAACCAAGCCATAACACAAGCAAAGAATGTACGCCGCATGTTATTATCCTCCGTCAGCGATTTCCTGTTTTTAGGAATGCACCACTAAAATCGCATTTGACGGAGGCTGTTTCATACATGAGTATTCCACGTGCAGTGATCGACCAGATCTTAGATCGCACCGATTTGGTCGAACTCATCAACAGCCATGTTCCGCTGAAAAAAGCTGGCAAAAACTTCACCGCCTGCTGTCCATTCCATCAAGAAAAATCTCCTTCTTTTTCCGTTTCACGTGAGACAGGGAAATATCATTGCTTCGGCTGTAACGCAGGTGGCAATGCAATTAGTTTCCTGATGGAATACGAACGTCGCGACTTTATGGACGTGCTGAAAGACTTGGCACAACGCGCCCGCATCGAACTCCCTGAACGCGATCCGCAAGCAATCCGCGAAGCAAAAATGCGTACGTCGTATACACGCCAAGCGCCTCCACCTGCTCCACCAAAACAACCGAATCAAACGATAAATAAACCAGCTACAAATGATGGTTTTTCTGATGCACCGCAGGCAGATTTTTCTGGCATCGAAGATGATTCGTATTTTAATGGTTCAATGAACCAAGAAGACGACGGCTATGACTACGGCAATGATTTAGCCTACCAACCGCTCGTTCTTGATGAGCCTAAAGAAGGTAGTTTGTATGACTTAGTGGAAGAAGTTGCACAGTTCTATGAGCAGCAACTGACACAGAATGCACCAGCGCGTGACTACTTCACCAAACGTGGTGTCGATGAAACGACGAGTCAATTTTGGCGTTTAGGGTACGCGCCCGATCATCCGCAACATTTGTATAAACGCTTTCCGAATGATATTGAAGGTCTGAAAAAACTCGGACTGATTCGCAAGTCAGAATCAGGTCGTGATTACATCCTGCTGCGTGATCGCGTGATATTTCCAATTCGCGATCCGAAAGGTCGGGTCGTAGGTTTCGGTGGCCGTGCAATGCGCGACGATATTAAACCGAAGTACATCAACTCGCCTGAATCCGAAATTTTTTATAAAAACCAAATTCTCTACGGCATGTATGAAAGCCGTAAAGCGCGTGCTGATGACTGGCTCATGGTTGAAGGCTACATGGACGTTATTGCCCTGCATCAAGCGGGTATGGCTGGCGCTGTAGCCGCACTGGGTACTGCAACTAACGTTGATCATTTACAGACTTTGTTTAAGCAAAGTGCACGCGTCACGTTGGCTTTTGATGGTGATAACGCAGGTCAACGCGCGGCATGGCGTACGCTTGAGTTGTCATTACCGATTCTCACTGATGGTCGTGAACTCAGATTTTTAGTTTTACCTGCCGATCATGATCCAGATTCATTGGTTAGGATTGAAGGTGCTGTCGGTTTAAAGAAGCGCATTGATAATGCCCCGCCTTTATCAGACTTTCTGTATGAAACCTTAGCTGCTCAACAAAACCTCACACAACCTGAAGGCAAAAGTCGCCTTATGCGCGACGCACAACAGATGATCGACTTATTGCCCGAGGGCAGTTATCGCCGTTTGCTATCACAATCTTTGCGTGAACGTTTGGGATTAGGCTGGAAAGGTAAAACTGCTCAAGTTGTTCAAAACACTATTAATTTCGAACAGTGCTCGTTAGATGATCAGGCTTTAATACTGCTTTTACATTATCCAATGCAGGCTGAAGCATTAGAAGAACTACATGAGCTCGTGGATGAAACTCAGCCGCTTGGCCGTGCACTCAAACTCATTGCCCAGTATCGTGCTGACCTTCCCGATGATGCAGAACAAGCACTTTATTTCTTGCTCGGCGCATGGCCTGATGATCGTGAGCGGTTGTGGTTATGTCAGCTGTTAGATCGGGTCAATATTCAAAGTTTGAATGCTGAACCCGTGCATCTAGAAGGATTCTGTCAGGAGCTCGCTTTGCAGCTTTGTGATCAATTCTTAAATCAGCATTTACAAACATCCACATCACTGGTTGAAACACAAAAAATTAAAGATCAGCTGACCGCTTTGCGGCGTAAAAGAACCTTTCGTGAACGACCTATGGATGTGGGTAGTTAATAAATACTGTTACTTAAAGCAACTTGAGGACTGCGATCATGGAAAAATGGATTGTCTATGCGTTTATCTCAATGCTTTTTGCAGGTTTCACATCCGTTATCGCCAAGCTCGGATTAACGGGGATTTCAGGTGAAATGGGTCTAACCATTCGAACAATCTTTGTCTTCATTTTTGTATTACTTTTTGCAGCTGTCGCTGTGCCTAAACAAGAATTCGGAATCATTACTCAGCAAAACATCCTATGGCTTGCACTTTCCAGTGTCACCACTTCCCTATCTTGGATTTATTACTATAAAGCACTGAAACTCGGCGATGTTTCGACTATTGCTATCATTGATAAAGGCAGCTTCATTGTTGCTGTGTTATTGGCATGGCTACTACTTAAAGAACAGATCACCATGCGAATTGTCTTCGGCTGCACGCTAATTTTGGCGGGATTGTTAGTTGTTTCGCGGCGCTAAGAAAATTTGAATCAGTCAAATTGACCCTAAAAAATTGGCACCGTTTTGACCCATTTTCTCAATCCCTTGAAAATCTTATGGCGCGCCACCATTTATCTTTCAGGGATAGACTTAAAACCGACCACCTCCCTGTGGTATACTCGCCGATTGGTTATTTGAACCAACATGCGCGCATCATATTGCGAACAGGCTGCATGATAAAAAGCCCAAACAGATCTTCTAGATTGAAACTAAAGAAAACGGTATATTTAGAACAGCTTGGCTATGAATAATTGACTTTATAGCGCTGATTTTATCGACACCAGTGATACAGTAAAGCGCACGATAATGATCGTGCAACCCGAATTTGATATCAGTGAGAGCCGAAAAAGATGAGTGATTCACAAACTTCTACATCGCAAATTGTCGCGCTCATCGCCAAAGGTAAAGAGCAAGGTTACCTGACCAACGCCGAAGTTAACGACGCCCTGCCTGAATCGATTACCGAAAGCGAGCAAATCGAAGACATTATTCAAATGTTGACCGACGTGGGTATTCCTGTGCATGAACGTGCACCTGAAACCGACGAACTCATGCTTGAAAGTGCGCCTGAAGCAGGCGACGACGAAGTTGCTGCTGAAGAAGCCGCTGCTGTACTCGCTGCGGTTGAAACCGAACCAGGCCGCACGACTGACCCTGTCCGTATGTACATGCGTGAAATGGGTACAGTTGACCTGCTGACTCGCGAAGGCGAAATCAGTATCGCAAAACGCATCGAAGATGGTATCCGTGACATCCTGCACGCAATGGCTTATTGGCCAGGTGCCGTTGAGTTGGTTCTCAAAGAATACAACGAAGCAGTCAATGGAGAACGCCGTTTATCAGACATCTTGTCTGGTTACCTTGATCCAGAAAGTGATGAAGTTCCTGTCGTCATCGAAGTGGCTGATGAAGATGAAGAAATCATTCCGGAGCTGGCGGGTGCAGAACCTGTTGTTGCTAAAGACGACGAATCTGAAGATACAGCAGATGAAGAAGAAGCTGAATCGGGTCCAGATCCTGAAATTGCACGCTTACGTTTTACCGAACTGACCGAACGTCATGCCGCTTTGCAAGAAGCGCTGCAATTTGGTCGTCACTCAGAACAAGCTAAACTTGCCCTGCAAGAAATGGCAACAGTGTTCATGATGTTCAAACTCACACCACGTCTGAGCGAAGAAATCGGCAGAATGGTACGTGGTACGATTGAACAAGTTCGCGGCAATGAACGCGAAGTCATGAAGTTTGCTGTTAAAAAAGCAAAAATGGATCGTGAGCATTTCCGTAATCACTTCCCAGGTAACGAATCTAATTTGAATTGGATCGATGATCAAATTGTAAAAGATGGTCTGCTTGAAATTGGTTTAAACGCTGCACGTGCCGACATTTTATCATTCCAGCAAAACTTGCTTGATCTTGAAACTCATTTGAGTTTGCGTGTTGCCGACATTAAAGACATTTCTAAACGCATGTCGATTGGTGAAGCCAAAGCACGTCGCGCGAAGAAAGAAATGGTTGAAGCAAACTTACGTCTCGTGATTTCGATTGCGAAAAAATATACCAACCGTGGCTTACAGTTCTTGGATTTGATCCAAGAAGGTAATATCGGCTTGATGAAAGCGGTTGATAAGTTTGAATATCGCCGTGGTTATAAGTTCTCGACTTATGCGACATGGTGGATTCGTCAGGCAATTACTCGCTCGATTGCTGACCAAGCACGTACGATTCGTATTCCTGTGCACATGATTGAGACAATTAACAAAATCAATCGTGTATCACGTCAATTGCTACAAGAAATGGGACGCGAACCAACACCTGAAGAACTCGGTGAGCGACTAGAAATGGACGAGATCAAAGTTCGTAAAGTGCTGAAAATCGCTAAAGAACCTATTTCAATGGAAACACCAATTGGCGATGATGAAGATTCGCATTTGGGTGATTTCATTGAAGATACCAATATCACTTCTCCTGTGGAAGCTGCGACGGCCGAAGGCTTACGCGAAGCAACCCGTGAAGTGTTGGCAAACTTGACACCTCGCGAAGCGAAAGTGTTGAAAATGCGTTTTGGTATCGACATGCCTACCGATCATACTTTGGAAGAAGTTGGTAAACAGTTTGATGTGACGCGTGAACGTATTCGTCAAATCGAAGCGAAAGCATTGCGTAAACTGCGCCACCCTTCTCGCTCAGAACATTTACGCTCATTCCTTGAAAATGACTAATTGTTCCTATAGCCGCTGAATATAAAACGCCTATCGAATGATGGGCGTTTTCATTTAAGTCGCTAAAGTTAGTTAACCAGTATTGCAAGATTGAATTTAGATACTTCGACTCAATCTAATAGTCATAGTCCACGAACGTATTTTTTGAATGAAATTGGGAGTTAACAAATGACTGATGAAAAAACCATGACAAACACACCACCTGTTGTAGACCGTAAATCGACGGATATTCACAACGAAGAACTATGGCAATTTCCAATGCAGTACCCAATTAAGATTATCGGTCACGCATCGCCTGAACTGATGGGCGCGATCAGTGAGTTGCTCAATAAGCACTTTCCAATGCTTGATCTCGCGCATCTGACTGTCACGCAGTCCAGTGGTGGAAAGTATCATTCTATTGCCGCTGTTCTGCCTTTTGAGAACAAAGAACAAGTCAATGCCATCTATGCTGATCTTGCTGCATCAAAGCATGTAAAAACCGCTCTATAGAACACCTCTTAAAGACAGCTTCCGTAGGATGGGTTAAAGAACGAAACCCATCCTACGACTTCAAAGTTGTTGTTGATCATGCAAAGAAAATCAGGCTTTAGTAATACCCCCCAAATAATCGATTTCTTGAAGTGATTGTCGTATCAATACCCTTGTGGATTTAGAATTTAATGACACCTCAGCACCCCCACCTTTCTCACCCTAAATATCGGCCAGACATAGACGGACTCAGAGCAATAGCAGTGCTCTCTGTACTCGCCTTCCACGCCTTCCCGAATGGGTTCAAAGGCGGCTTCATTGGTGTGGATGTTTTCTTTGTCATCTCAGGGTATTTAATTTCAACAATCATTTTTGAGAACTTAGATCGGGGGACTTTTAGTTTCCGTGAGTTTTATGCGCGTCGTGTTAAGCGTATTTTTCCAGCTCTTCTACTCGTATTAATCGTCAGTTATACCTTTGGCTGGTTTGTATTACTTTCTGATGAATACAAACAACTCGGTAAGCATATTGCGGCTGGTGCGGGATTTGTTTCCAATATCGTATTGTGGAATGAGGCAGGTTATTTTGACAACCCTGACACTAAACCATTACTTCATTTATGGAGTCTAGGCGTTGAAGAACAGTTCTATTTCATTTGGCCGCTGCTACTTTTCCTTGCATGGAAGCTTAAATTTAATCGACTTGCGATCATCATATTCATCGCGGTCATATCTTTCTATCTCAACATTTCACAAGTGAAAATAGACTCAACAGCTGCCTTCTACTCCCCACAAACTCGATTCTGGGAAATATTAAGTGGGAGTTTACTGGCATGGGCAACCCTCAATAAAAGCGTCGAAACGGTTAAAATTAAACTAAGAATGCGGTTATCCACAGCCTGCAGTAACCAACTCACCCATATTCTTTCCTTTATTGGGCCATTGTTATTAATTTTTGGTTTTATCGTCATTAATAAAAGCAATCCCTTCCCTGGAATGTGGGCATTAGTCCCTGTACTTGGTGCGGTACTTATCATTTCTGTTGGACCTCATGCTTGGGTTAACCGTACTCTTTTATCTAATCGTGTCGCTGTTTGGATCGGGTTGATTAGCTATCCGCTGTACCTATGGCATTGGCCATTGCTTTCCTTTGCACGAATTATTGAAGGAGAGATTCCGAGCACCCATATCCGTATTGCTGCACTTATTTTATCTGTCGTACTTGCATGGCTAACTTATATTTTGCTTGAGAAGCCGTTACGTTTAACTAACTTCAAAGCTAAAACTTTAACGCTTACAATCATAATGGGTATTATCGGTTGTGTCGGCTACTACACATACAGTAAAGATGGACTAAGCTTTCGTCTGAAGAACTTTGACAAAATCAGCAAGGCAGCTGGAGAGTGGGCATATCCTGGCGCGTCACAGCCGTATATATTCAATGGAAGAATATTTCGACATCAAAGTTCTCGGGTTCCCGACACCACTTTATTCATTGGGGACTCTAACATTGAACAATATTATGTCCGCATTGATGAACTGATTAACAGCAAACCAGAAAAAACAAATAGTGCAATTTTTGCGACTGGTGCAGGATGTGCACCTATTCCATCCTATCCATATAACGATCAACAAAAGCATTGCATTGGAATGGTGGGAAAAGCATTACAACTCGCCACCCAATATCCCCTGATTCGTAATGTTGTGATTGGAGCGCAATGGAACGGCTATCTTTCTAAAGCCAAGATAGGCAGTGACTCATATTACGCATTGATTTCACAACTTGGTAACTATATAAAAGTTATGAAAGCGCAAGGGAAAAGAGTTTTCATTATTTTGAATATCCCCATAGGTGAGGAACTTGATCCTAAATTTATGATCCAAAGAAGTTTAAATACCTTTCCGAGTTTGTTTACGATGAGGCTTGGCGGGATAAAGCGAGAAACTTTAGAAACAGAATATGGAAAAATCCAGTTGGACTTAAATCAAATGGCTCAGCGATCAGGGGCGGAAATTATACGTCCACTAGATTATCTTTGTGATGATTCCTACTGCCCTAGCATTGATATAAATGGTGAGCCGATCTATAAGGATAGTAAACATCTTCGTCCATCCTATGCGAGAAGTCATGCTAACTTTATGGATGTAACGGTTGAATCACGTTGAGAAAAAAATTTCCCATTGCTAGGCCTCTCAGTAATGTGTTTTCTACTTCAATCCACCCTATAATTTCTAACCAAAAAATAACCCCACAGACTCATCTACGGGGTTATTTTGATTTCATCAAAGAATTACTTCCGCTTACTGCGTTTCTGTAAAGCTTCTGATAAACGACGAGCGCGTACAGCTTCACGCTCACTGAGTTTAACCTTCTTCTCAGCAAACGGATTTTCGCCAGACTTAAACTCAATCCGTACTGGTGTACCTTCCATCTTAAAGACTTTACGGAACACATTTTCCAAATAACGCTTATAGTCCTGCGGCACTTGATCCACTTGATTACCGTGAATAATGAACAACGGAGGATTTGATCCACCCAAATGCGCATAACGCATTTTAATTCGGCGACCATTGACCATTGGTGGCTGATGCTGCTCTACAGCATCCTGCAAAATTTGCGTCATGCGATTGGTCGTAACCTTGAGCATTGCAGACTCATACGCACGATGAATCGACGGATAGAGATCACCGACACCCGTACCATGCAGCGCAGAAATCAAATGAATCTTCGCCCAAGGAATAAAGTCAAAACGGCGTTCAATTTCGGATTTGACTTGTTGGCGCTCGTAGTCGCTCATGCCATCCCATTTATTGATTGCAATGACCATCGCACGACCCGCTTCTAACGCAAAACCGATCATATGCAAATCTTGCTCAACAATCCCTTCCTTCGCATCAATCACAACAACCACAACATGCGCATCTTTCATTGCTTGTAGAGTTTTAATGACAGAGAACTTTTCAACCGTCTCAAATACTTTACCGCGGCGACGAACACCAGCTGTATCAATCAAAGTATATTTCTTACCCTGACGCTCAAACGGAATGTAAATACTATCGCGGGTTGTACCCGGTTGATCGTAAACTACAACGCGTTCTTCACCGAGCAGACGATTGACCAGCGTAGATTTACCTACGTTTGGACGACCAATAATCGCCATCCGTAAACCAGGTGCAACTTTATCTTCATCAAGCGGTACGTCTTCGGGCAAATCCGCCAAAATATCTTCCAGCAACTGAGACACACCACGTCCGTGACTCGCAGCAACGTGATGCGGCTCACCAAAACCTAATTTAAAGAATTCGGCAACAGCGGCTTCGGCATGAACGCCATCCACTTTATTCGCAACGATATGAATTTTTTTGCCCATCACGCGTAATTCGCGCGCAACCTGTTCATCAGAGGCTAGCAAACCTGCTTTTGCATCGACAATGAACAAAATGATATCGGCTTCTTCAATCGCAGTGCGCGACTGTTCCGCCATGTAGGAGTCAATCCCCTGATCATTCTCACCAATACCGCCCGTATCGACCACGATAAATGACTTGTTCTCATAAGTCGCATCGCCATACTGACGATCACGGGTCAACCCTGGCAAATCGGCGACGAGCGCATTACGGGTTTTGGTAATTTGATTAAACAGGGTTGATTTGCCGACATTCGGTCGCCCAATCAGAGCAATAACAGGTTTCATGACAACTCATTTATTTCGAAAATTGCCTCTCCATTGAGAGGTAAAAAGGGTTTGCCTAGCTTCAAATATCCATCAAAAAGATATTCGAACAAAGCAAACCCTGCATTATAACTGATTAATGGCGCATTCTACCGTATGACGGCGATCATAGCCAATTAACGTGCTTGCCAAATACTCAGCGCACCCGTAGAACTGTTCACGAGTAGACGATCACCAACGACTCTGATTGTAGAAACAGCACCAGAAGTTTTCACACGGCCTACCACTTTACCTTCTGTTTGCTCGATGATATGCAGATAGCCTTTTGCATCGCCCACCACCAAATAGCGTCCCACGACTGCTGGATTACTCAGTCCACGAAAGCTAAGTGCATCAAGCGTCCAAACGGTTTTTCCACTTTGCTCATCAATCGCTAAGATCTTACCTTCTGCGGTACTGACGTAGATATTTCCCAGACCTTCGGCTGGCGTACG
This sequence comes from Moraxellaceae bacterium, assembly GCA_025363155.1. Taxonomy (GTDB): domain Bacteria; phylum Pseudomonadota; class Gammaproteobacteria; order Pseudomonadales; family Moraxellaceae; genus Aquirhabdus. The sequence goes on along the minus strand of JANYEL010000207.1, from coordinate 3,942 downwards.
CAAGCTGCTAGTATCGACGACCCAATTGATTTGTTGGTTGTCGAGATTCATCGCCGCCAATTGGCCTTGATAACTGACTACATAGAGCTGACGTCCAGACACGAACGGATCACCATCCACATCAATCAAGCGTTGAACTTCAGAAGTACCATCACTGACCGCAATACGACGTTCCCACTTAGGAACACCCGTCGCCAAATCCAAACCATAAATACGACCTGCCGCACCCGCGACAATCACGGTACTGCCATCAAACAACACTGGTGCAGACGTTCCACGGATCGTCAAAGAAGGCATTGGAATATCAAAAGTCCATGCCATTTGCCCAGTCGAAGAATCTGTTGCCGTCACAGTGCCATCATTACCAAGTACCACTACACGATGATCACTGACCAAAGCTGGCGCTAGGATTGAAGCACTAGTGTTTTTAGTCCAGAGCGTTTTACCATCTTTTGCATCGAGTGCAACAACGCTACCTTTTGCTGTACCGAAAACCACGAGACCTTCACCAGCAGTCACGCCACCAGTAATCTCTTGTTTGGTTTTCACTTGCCACAGTTTTTGGCCAGTTGCACTCCATGCATACACATGTCCATTATGACTTGCGGCATAGACATTACCATCTTGCACATCCAGCTGTGGACGTAGTGGATCACTCTTTTCTTCGCTGCCGATGGAATCTTTCCAGACTAACGCCAAAGTTTGAGCTGGTGCAGTGATCGCAGGCAATTTGCTTGGTTTATGCACTTCAGGCTTAAAGCCCTTACTGTTGCTACATCCAGCCAGCGTCAACGCGCTCGCGGCAACCATCGCCAATACAACGGCACTCAATCTTGGAAATGACGTTTGTTTTAAAGCATTCACGATCGGCAAGTTCATTACGAAGCAGCTCCATTTTCTGTCGGGGTCGCAGAAATTTGTGGGGTTTCACGAATTGGATTTGGTGGCGTGATTTCAGTTGGAACCAAGCCAATCGCATTCATTTTAACCTTGAGTAGCTCACGAGTTTGTAGTCGTTTTACAAGTGCTGCCCATGCTGACTCATAAGCAGCCTTCGCCGCTTTGTTATCATTTTTTTGCACAAAAATATCGCCACGCAACTCATCAGCACTGGCTGAGAATGCAGGCGCAGACACATTTTTCAAAGATGCTAATGCTAAATCAAATTTATTTTGAGCGGCTTGGACACGCGCTAAACGCAACCATGCAATATTGACTAAACCTTGATCTTCAACTTTGAGGCTCACCGCTTGGGTCAATGCTTTTTCAGCACCGGCCCACTCGCCTTGTGCACCCGTGACTTTAGCTTGCAAAAGCAACGCTTGTAATGCAAAAACACTGTCAGGATGTGACTTCACTAAAGCCTGCACATTAGAAATAAAACGACTCTGTGCCGCTTTATCATTTACTGCGCCTTCACTTTCAGCGATGACTTTCTGATACTGATTCAACGTCTCAATGTTTTTATTATCTTGACGTTTCTCCCAATAATGCCAGCCAAAAAACGCAATCAATGCCAACAAAATACCCGTTAAAGCAGAACTTCCATAGCTTTTGATCCAACGTTTCAGGCGTTCAATTTGTTCTTCGTCGCTTAGATAATCACTCATTACGCATTCCTTTAATTAAATCTTAATCGTTAATTTTTTGATCTTTGACACAATATCTTCAAATACTGTTACGCAAATCGCTGAATAATCTGGGTCGCGAGATCCTGTTGCGACCACTTTTCTTGTTCGCCAGTCGCCAATACTTTGACCGTAACTTGTGCTTGTTCCACTTCACGCTCACCTAAAATGATCGCAAAACGGGCGCCTGATTGATCGGCCTTTTTCATCTGACTTTTCAGACTTCCAAGCGAACCTGTTTTGACGCGAATAGCTTGGCTTTTTGATTCACGGCTTTGCCCTTCAAACGTATCACGCAACGATTCTGCCATGAGCAACACTTGCGTTTGATACTGCGGATCAGCCAGCAAGAATACTTCACAATCAGCTGCACTCTCTTGCGCTTCAACTTGCTCAATGAGCAACAGCAAACGCTCCATACCCAGCGCAAAACCCACTGCTGGAACGCTTTGATCTGCTTTGCCTTTTAACTGACCTACTAAACCATCATAACGTCCGCCAGCACAGACTGTGCCTTGCGCGCCAAGATGCGTTGTCGTCCACTCAAAAACAGTTTTGTTGTAATAATCCAAACCACGAACCAATTTCTGATTCACAACATAAGCAATGCCAGCCGCATCTAAATAGGCTTTCAATTGCTCAAAATGCTGTAAGGATTCTTCGTCTAAGAAATCATGCAGTTTTGGTGCACCAACAAGCAACGCTTGAGTTTGTTCGCTCTTGCTATCCAAAATTCGCATTGGATTGGTCGTCAAACGACGCTGACTATCTTCATCCAGTTCAGATTTACGCGCAGACAGATACTCAACCAAAGCCGCCCGAAAACGATTTCGTGCTTCGACTTCACCGAGTGTATTAAGCTCTAATTGAACTTTATCGCTGAGATTTAAACGTTTCCACATTCTTGCGGTCAGCAGAATCAATTCGGCTTCGATATCAGGCGTGGTCACACCAAAGGTTTCAACACCAAATTGATGAAATTGGCGATAACGGCCTTTTTGCGGTTTTTCATAACGGAACATCGGGCCGGCATACCAAACCCGTGGCAATGCGCCACGCAGCAAATTATGCTCCAACATGGCACGCACACAACCCGCCGTCCCTTCAGGGCGCAACGTCAATGATTCTGGCGGTTCACCTTTATCAAAGAAAGTGTACATCTCTTTTTCAACGATATCTGTCGCATCACCAATCGCACGTTTGAACAGTGCAGTTTGCTCAACCAACGGCAAACGAATTTGCTGATAACCATAGGCATCCATCAAGCCCATGAGTACGGTTTCTAGCTTGCGCCAACGTGGCGCTTCACTCGGTAAAATGTCATTAAAACCACGAATTGCATTAATTGTTAAACTGCTCATGCTGCTACTTTACTGCCTATCAAGTAATCCGAATAATTTCTTTCGCTTTTGCGATTGCCTTTGCGCTTTCAATCACGGCAACCTTATCACGCACCATTTTTTCAATTTCATCGACCAAATTATTGGTATCAATCAGATGACTTTTTTCACCGTCGATATAGACCAATGAACGCGGTGCCGCACCGACGACACCGATGTCCACCTCTTTTGCCTCACCAGGTCCATTGACCTTACAGCCAATCACCGACAAATCCAGCGGCGTACGAATATCTTCCAAGCGTGCTTCCAGAGCATTCATCACGCGAATGACATCAAACTCTTGGCGTGAACAACTTGGGCAGGCGATGAAGTTAATGCCATTCGAGCGAATATTCAATGATTTAAGAATATCAAAACCGACTTTTACTTCATCTTCTGGTTCAGCCGCCAACGACACACGTAAAGTATCGCCAATGCCATCAAGCAATAAGCCGCCTAATGCAATTGCCGATTTCACAGTACCTGAGCGAAATACACCTGCCTCGGTCACACCCAAATGCAGGGGATTATCAATTTGCGCTGACAATAAACGATACGCATCAAGCGTAAGGAAAACGTTACTCGCCTTCACACTGACCTTAAATTCATGGAAATTTAAACGATCCAAAATATCAATATGACGCATCGCTGACTCAAGCAAGGCTTGACCTGTTGGCTCGGTATATTTGAGTTGTAAGTCTTTCTCAAGTGATCCCGCATTCACACCGATACGGATGGAAATATCGTGATGGCGTGCTGCAGCAACGACTTCACGAACTTTGGCATCGCTACCGATATTACCTGGATTGATGCGTAAACAATCCGCACCAAAATCAGCAACCGCCAATGCAATTTTATGATCGAAATGAATATCAGCAACCAGTGGCACATTGACTAGCTTGCGAATTTTTCCGAAAGCTTCCGCAGCTTCCATA
>JANYEL010000194.1 GCA_025363155.1 Moraxellaceae bacterium | reverse complement strand
GGTTGCGATCCAACATTAGGTGCCTTTGCTCTGCAGTCCGTGAGCAATAATCAGCTTACACTGGTGACAACAAAGGGCTTGTTGAATAGTGAGGGTACTGCGGATATTCATGTCATTATTCCTGACATGCGATTTTATCTGACTTATGCCACCACAGGAACCTTGCCTGAACAGAACCAATTGGTTGGAAAAATTCGAACTGATCTGAGTGCAACGGGTCGTATGTGGGTTGATGCTGCAGATGGTTTTCGCTTTAGTACGACGAGAGCGGATGGGACCAAAGGAGCGATTAAATTCACTGCAGGTGCTGGTTATGCAACCGACCCTAATCAGTCAGGCTTAAATTTGGCTTTCATGCAACGAACTACAGCAGCGATCACTGCGGCACAATATGGTGTGGCTGGTGCGAATGGTCTCATTCGCTTTGGGATGACAGGAAGCATCTTGAATGCTGACGTCTACTTACGAGGAGTTTCGAGTCAAAGCTCAACGGCCGATAGTGTGCTTGGATTTGCAACAGCTCCAGCCGCGTCTGGTGTGGGCGGGACGACGAGTGCGGGTAATAATAATAGAAATATACTCGGTTCAACGGGTATTGTGATGCGTGTTTTAGGTGATTTTAGCCGAGGTAATGATCAGACTGTTGGAACGACTGCTGATGCAGATCCATTTAGTCTTGAAATTGGTGAAGTTGGCACAGCGGCATATGGTGTGCGTTTCTTAAATCATGTCGCATTCTCAGATCCAACGAAACGTGGCAACTTTGATAGTGGAAGCGTTTATCTGGATCTTGGTGTCACCAATAGCATGACTTTACCAACGAACACAAATTTACTGCCTAATACAAGCACTGTATTAACCAATGCTAACCTGTTCCCAGATGCGACTGCCTTTCAGCATGTCATCCAGTCATACACGACACCCGCTGCGAACCCGCAATCCGTGATCGTTGCTGTGCGTGGACTTGAGATGCAGTCGTTGCCTACGGATACAGTATGGGTTTCAAGTAGTGATCTACTTGGTGCTCAGAAAGTTGGCGTGACAGCAGAACCGACAACGTCAGCTTCTTATTCTTTAGCGACCCCTCTGTACGGCGTCAATGCGGATATCGCATTATTTGGTGAAACGGGTACTGAGGCGGGGCCTAATACGCGTGAACGTCTTGGATTTGGACTGGGGTTGACGACGACTGGGATTGATCAAACGGGTACTAAAACAACAAGTTTTCTCTTGGTGGATGGCGGAAAACGCTATTTAGGTCTACGTAATATTGATAGCTTGATCACTGCTCAAGGAAGCTTGGAAATTCGTTCGGATCGTGTGCGAATTAACCTTCCTAATTTTATGATTGCGTTGAGTGGACAAGTTGCAGCAGGTTATTTGCCTCTGCGGACCAAAAGTGATGGTACGACAGAGACGGCGACTAATTTTAATAACCCAAAAGATGTCTTGTTCGGGCTAAGAATGAAATTACAGGGTGCTACAAATAGTACGACTAACCGTGTGGATTTTATTACTCAACCTGTGACAGCGAATCCAGATCAGAATTATTTGGGTTTAGAAGCTGACTTGACTTTAGCCAATAGTTCGTTGCAAATCGCCGATCCTGATGGTTCTAAAATGGGTTTTGATAGTTTGTCTGGTCGCCTGCGTTTAGATGGTGGATGTCTAGATTTAACGGGTCCAGCAAATCAAGGATGCTTAGGGTTAAATAGACCGACTGCGAATGCCAGTAGTTTGGCGTTTCAAGGGCATTTGACAATTAATCCTGCTCAAACAGCAGCAGATGTGCTGAAAACAACAGTAAACTTTTATGCCGCACCAACGGTAACAATACCTAATCCGCCAGCACTGCCGTTGGCTCAAGTGGTGCTAACAGGTGCGAAGTTATACGGAAACGTCGTGTTAAGTCCGCGATGAGTGTTTTTCAAGGTTTCGAAGGAGTCGACGATGAAGAAAGTATTTAAAATAATGAGCTTAGTTGTATTGCCTTGGCTGGCATCATCAAGTTACGCCATGACACCTCTCAACGACGCTGATATGGCTGATCAGACAGGTCAATCATTATTGACTTTAAGTAATATTGGACAGAATGATGCCTCTAACCCGATGGCTGGTCAGGGCATC
>JANYEL010000175.1 GCA_025363155.1 Moraxellaceae bacterium | reverse complement strand
GTGTCGTAGATGCGCTGGGTAACCCAATTGACGGCAAAGGCCCAATCAATGCGAAAGCATTTGATGCGGTTGAAAAAGTTGCACCAGGTGTGATCTGGCGTCAATCGGTTGATCAACCTGTACAAACAGGTTACAAAGCCGTAGACACGATGATCCCTGTTGGTCGCGGTCAACGCGAATTGATCATTGGCGACCGTCAAACTGGTAAAACAGCGATGGCGATTGACGCGATTATTGCTCAGAAACATTCTGGCATTAAATGCGTTTATGTGGCGATTGGTCAGAAGCAATCAACGATTGCGAACGTTGTACGTAAGCTAGAAGAAACAGGTGCATTGGCCTATACAACGGTTGTTGCAGCAAGTGCGTCAGAGCCAGCAGCGATGCAGTTCTTAGCGCCTTATTCTGGTTGTACAATGGGCGAATATTTCCGCGATCGCGGTGAAGATGCGTTGATTGTATATGATGATTTGTCGAAACAAGCGGTTGCTTATCGTCAGATTTCATTGTTGCTACGTCGTCCACCAGGTCGTGAAGCGTATCCAGGTGACGTATTCTATCTCCATTCACGTTTGCTCGAACGTGCTGCGCGCGTATCTGCTGCGTATGTAGAGAAGTTTACCAATGGTGCAGTGACAGGTCAAACTGGTTCATTAACGGCATTGCCAATCATCGAAACCCAAGCGGGTGACGTATCAGCATTCGTTCCAACCAACGTGATTTCGATTACCGATGGTCAGATTTTCCTTGAATCATCATTGTTCAACGCGGGCTTGCGTCCAGCGGTTAACGCGGGTATCTCTGTATCGCGTGTTGGTGGTGCTGCGCAAACAGCCATTATCAAAAAACTGTCTGGTGGTATCCGTACAGCATTGGCACAGTATCGTGAGCTTGCAGCGTTTGCACAGTTCGCCAGTGACCTGGACGAAGTAACGCGTAAACAACTTGAACACGGTCAACGTGTCACTGAGTTGATGAAGCAAAAACAATATTCTCCGTATTCGATCGCAGATCAATCGGTGTCAATTTTTGCATCTAACGAAGGTTATTTGACAGATGTGCCAGTGAACAAAATCTGTGACTTTGAAACTGCATTGATTTCATACATGCATGCGTCGCATAGCGACGTGATGAATGAAATTAATACCACGCCAAACTTGAGCAAAGACGCGATGAAAGCGATTGAAGCGAAGTTGAAAGCAGGTATTGAAGCATTTAAAGCCACACAAGCGTATTAATCAAACACGTTAATTCGTGTGTTGCGGCAAGATGCTTGCCGCAACTGATTAAATACAACGCTAAAGTGTCACTTCCACGTAAATAGTCGCTCGCGCGACTTTGATAATGGTAAGCGTATGGCAAGTTTAAAAGAGATTCGCGCAAAGGTCGCCAGTATCAAAAGCACGCAGAAAATTACGCGTGCAATGCAACTGGTTGCAGCCTCTAAAATGCGCCGCGCTCAAGAGCGCATGAATGCTGGTCGCCCGTATGCAGAAAATATGCGCCGTGTGATTGGACATTTGGTTCAGGCAAATCCTGAATACAAGCACAGATATATGGCAGAACGCCCTGTGAAGCGTGTTGGTTATATCGTGATCTCTTCAGATCGCGGTTTGGCTGGTGGTTTGAATATTAACTTGTTCAAACGTCTAGTACAACATGTCAAAACACAGCAAGAACAGTCGATTGATGTGCAATTTGCAGTGATCGGTCAAAAAGCCGTAAGCTTTTTCAAAAGCTTTGGCGGTAACGTGATTGGTGCAACCACGCAGTTGGGTGATACACCGAGCATGGAGCAATTGACAGGTTCTATTCAGGTCATGTTGTCTGCATTCGATAATGGTCAGATTGATCGTATTTATTTAGTGTCTAACGAGTTTGTGAATGCGATGACGCAAAAACCAACCATTTCACAACTGGTACCATTACCAGCGGATGATTTGGGTGAGTTGACGCTCAGCCGCGCGAACAAATGGGACTATATTTACGAGCCAGATCCAGCCGTGATTTTGAACGGATTATTGGTGCGTTATATCGAATCCAATGTCTATCAAGCGGTGATTGAAAACGTGGCGTCTGAGCAAGCATCTCGTATGGTTGCGATGAAAGCCGCAACAGACAATGCGGGTGATTTGATTAAGAGTCTGCAATTGGTTTACAACAAACTGCGTCAAGCAGCGATCACACGGGAAATTTCCGAGATTGTTGGTGGTGCGGCGGCCGTTTAAGAACGATCAAATCCTGTGGGTGCGCTAGGCGCAGCAAATATACAGTGTTTGGTGGTTTGCTTAACAATGTTTTGATTGTTCTTGTTATTTTATTACTGATTGTATTTTAGGAGACAGCCATGAGTAGCGGTCGTATTGTACAGATCATCGGCGCGGTTATTGACGTCGAATTTGATCGCACCAATGTACCAAAGATTTATGATGCCCTACATGTCGTAGGTACCGAAACAACGCTCGAAGTTCAGCAACAGCTGGGTGACGGGATTGTACGTACCATTGCGATGGGCTCTGTAGAAGGTTTAAAACGTGGTTTGGATGTGACCAACACCAATGCACCAATCTCTGTACCTGTTGGTACAGGTACATTGGGTCGTATTATGGATGTGCTTGGTCGTCCAATTGACGAATGTGGTCCTGTTGAAGCAAAAGAGACATGGGCAATCCATCGTGATGCACCAAGTTACGCAGAACAAGCTGGTTCAACTGAGATTCTCGTAACAGGGATTAAAGTAATTGACTTGCTTTGCCCATTTGCGAAAGGTGGTAAAGTTGGTCTGTTTGGTGGTGCGGGTGTGGGTAAAACCGTTAACATGATGGAACTCATCAACAACATCGCAAAAACACACAGTGGTTTGTCTGTGTTTGCTGGTGTGGGTGAGCGTACACGTGAAGGTAACGACTTCTACCACGAAATGAAAGATTCTGGTGTGGTTGACAAAGTTGCGATGGTATACGGTCAGATGAATGAGCCACCGGGTAACCGTTTGCGCGTTGCGTTGACAGGTCTCACCATGGCTGAATACTTCCGTGACGAAAAAGACGAAAACGGCAAAGGTCGTGACGTGCTTCTATTTGTTGACAATATTTATCGTTATACGCTCGCTGGTACAGAAGTATCTGCACTCTTGGGTCGTATGCCGTCAGCGGTTGGTTATCAACCAACGCTTGCAGAAGAGATGGGTGTATTACAAGAACGTATTACGTCTACCAAATCTGGCTCAATCACGTCTGTGCAAGCAGTCTATGTGCCTGCGGATGACTTGACCGATCCATCACCAGCAACCACGTTTGCGCATTTGGATGCGACAGTCGTGTTGTCACGTGATATTGCGTCACTTGGTATCTATCCTGCGGTTGATCCACTCGATTCAACATCACGCCAGCTTGATCCAGCAATTGTTGGTGAAGAACATTATACGGTCGCACGTGGTGTACAAACCATTTTGCAACGTTATAAAGAGCTTAAAGATATTATCGCGATTTTGGGTATGGATGAGTTGGCTGAAGAAGACAAGCTGGTCGTATACCGTGCGCGTAAAATTCAACGCTATTTGTCACAACCATTTAACGTGGCTGAAGTCTTCACTGGCTCACCAGGTAAAATTGTTCCTGTAAAAGATACCATTGCAGGCTTTAAAGGCATCATTGCAGGCGACTACGATCATTTGCCAGAACAAGCATTCTATATGGTTGGTGGTATCGAAGAAGCTGTTGCGAAAGCCGCTAAAATGACTGCAGCTTAATATGAGCCTTTGTAGATTGTTTGGGGAGTGATTCGCATGACAACGTTAAGATGTGAAGTCGTTAGTGTGAAAGAATCAATTTATTCAGGTTCTGTCAAAATGGTCATTGCAAAGGGTGCTGGCGGTGATCTTGGTATTATGCCAAGTCATACGCCACTGCTCACGTTGCTTAAACCAGGTCCAGTGCGCTTACAACTGGAAGACGGTAATGAAGAAGTGATTTATGTATCTGGTGGTGTGCTAGAAGTTCAGCCGCATGTGGTCACAATCCTCGCGGATACGGCAACTCGAGGCAGAGACTTGGACGAGAATGCTATTCTTGAAGCACGTAAAAATGCTGAAAGCTTATTGGCAAATCAAAAGAGTGATTTTGACCAGAGTGCTGCCATGGCAGCACTTGCGGAAACCGTTGGTCAGCTTGAGACGATTCGTAAGATGAAGAATCGTGCTTAACTGAACGGATATGCAGTCAACAAAAAACAGCCTTCGGGCTGTTTTTTGATTGACTTGTAACAATTTATAGTACATTCTTTCATAAGGAAGATATTATGAAAAGAATATTACTATCAATCAACAATTTTTTACTTTTAAGTTTATCTATTTTAATTGGTTTGTTTTTATTTTTAAT
>JANYEL010000165.1 GCA_025363155.1 Moraxellaceae bacterium | reverse complement strand
TTGTCGTCCATTCAAAGCCTCAATCAAACGATTATTAAACGTGGGGGATAAATTTATGATGTCGGCAATCATACTATAGTCGTGATAAAAAACATGATCGAAACGCGTTTTGTGACAACTTTTTACGAATGATTTTTTCGTGTTTACTGAGTTTAGAAATGGGTGGTTTTATTTTGATCTATTAGGATTGATAGCGGTTTGGAGTGCTAAAAATTAGTCATTGAAAATCAGGTGGCTGAGCTTGTCGAAGCCTTTTTGCATATCGATAACCCTTCGATAAACTCAGGGACTGCCGGAGTTAAAAAACTACTCTTTGCCAATAAAACCAAACTCCACGGGGACTTTGACATAAAAAAGATGCAAGTCTTCTTCGGTATTTAATCGTTCAAAGAGTTTGGCACAGCCTTTTTCAGAGGTAACGACAGTGACTTCAACAGGCTGATCGGCGAGATCAAAGAAATGTGCGGAGTGAAGATGATTATCTCGCCCCACACCTGCAATCGCCGTGTTAAGTGTTGCCCCACCGATGTTCATCGATTTGACGATGGATAGCAGCCATTCGCCCACAGGTTTATGGTGAATTCTACGGGATTGTCCTGTATAAAAAGTGAGTTGAAATCCGTTCATTTTTATTCTCCTAGCTAATGTGACGAGCATCGAAATCTTTAAATCAGAAACACGTCACGAGGAATTATTCGCTGTCTTTTATTTTACTCTCTTTACGGTATTGACTGGGGGACATCTCGTATTGACGTTTAAACGCTTGGCTAAATGCCGCTTCGGAGGAGTAACCCACACGTTCACTGATACGTGCGATGCTTTCATAGTTTTGGGTTAAATAACGTGTTGCCGTCCGCAAGCGATGTGCTGAAAGATAGGCGAGTGGCGGTTGCCCAATCACTTCGGTAAAGCGTTCAGCAAAACTTGAGCGCGACATACAAGCAATATTCGCCAGATCAGCCACCGTCCATGCGTGCGCTGGTTGATCATGGATTGCACTGAGTGCAGCAGTAAGATTCGGGTCACGTAGCGCCGTTAACCAGCTTTCTGACGTTTCGGGTAATTGCTCAACATAGTCGCGAACACATTCGACAAAAAACATATTGGCGAGGCGCGTCAGTAAGGTATCGCGCCCAGGTCGGTTGCGTTCCGTTTCTAAGCCGAGAAACTGTAAACCGAGTTCTAACCATGCGGGTTTTTCTTCATGGAGTAGCAGACTATTTGGTAGTGCAGACAGTAAGGGGCGACTCATTTCACTATCAATCTGACAGCGAACTGCGATGACAATGGCGTTCGTGTGCCCAGTGCCTGTTTGCATGAGCATATTGTCATGCCCACCGTAAGTAATTTTCTTTTCTGTCGTTCGAATGGGCGCGATGAGGTTGTGCTTAGGATCTGGGTTGCCAATCTGGTGAAAATCACCCGACGGAATGAGTAAAATTGCCCCAGTCTCCAGATTGACGGTTTCTTCACGTAAATAGACGCTGGTTGATCCTGCCGTCACGACATAGATCATCACCGCTGATTGTTGCGGCTGATTGAGCAGCCAATCACCACGCCCATCGATATAGACGTATTCGGCTTGTCCAAGATGAATATCATCCAGAATATGACTCAGTGCATCCATGAATTATCTATGTGCTAATCATCTAATTGAAGGTCAAGAATACTGCCGCTAGAGGATAATACCTAGAGATAATTATCACCAGTGCGTACATGTCATGATTCGGGGTTTGGCGATAGTTTGTTGGACGTTGGCAATAAACGCTAGAAAATACAGGGCTTAACGTAAATATATTGGACGTTGGCAACTATTTATGTCATCAGGATTGCACAATAATCGGTGTACTTAATGAAGACAGGGTAGACCTATCCATGAACGCACAAACTCCGATTGATATGCTTAATTTAGGCACTTCAACTGAAAATCAAGATTCCAATGCGACAAACGCACAGCCTTGGGTGGATGCTAAACGTTATCTGTGGGTATTGAGTCCTGCCGTTCCAGTCATTGGGATTGGCGCGTTATTGGTTTACCGTGTGGCACCGAAAAAAATGCGCGGATTGGCTTGGATTGGGCCAATCATGATCCATGCAATTATTCCCATGCTTGATCGTATTATAGGCGAAGATAAAAATAATCCACCAGAAGCGATTATCGCGAAACTCGAAAATGATCCTTATTACGCAAAGGTCGTCAAAGCATTTATTCCGATGCAATATATTGTATTGTTCTTGGGCGCGTATTTATATACCCGCAAAAGCACGCCAACAGCCGATAAATTAGGCTTGGCGTTATCAATTGGTGCCATGAATGGTATTGCGATCAACACCGCGCATGAGTTGAGCCACAAGTCGAATAAATTTGATCAGATGCTATCGTTGCTTGCACTTGCGCCGACCGGCTATGGTCATTTCCGCGTTGAACATCCGTATGGTCACCACAAACGTGTTGCGACTCCAGAAGATCCAGCCAGTTCGAAAATGGGTGAAACCTTCTGGCAGTTCCTACCGCGTACGGTGATTGGTAGCTTTAAGTCAGCAATTAAGATTGAAAAAGCACGTTTGGAACGTCGTGGCAAAGGCTGGTGGTCGCTTGACAATGAGTTGCTACAAGGCTGGGCAATGAGTGCTGGTTTGTATACGACATTAGTTGCGATCTTTGGACGTAAAGTGATTCCGTTTATTGCGATACAAGCGGTGTATGGCTTTAGTTTGCTTGAAGTGATCAATTACGTTGAACACTACGGTTTGCAGCGTCAGAAAGACGAAAATGGCAAGTACGAGCGTACACGTCCTGAACATAGCTGGAATAGCAATAACGTGGTGACGAACTTGTTCTTATATCAATTACAACGTCACTCGGATCACCATGCGCATCCAACGCGTAGCTTCCAAGCGTTACGTCATTTTGAAGGTACACCGCAGTTGCCATCAGGTTATGCATCCATGTTGTTGCCTGCGTATATTCCGTCAATTTGGTTCAAAATAATGGATAAGCGAGTGGCAAAACACTATAACGGTGATTTGTCGAAAGCAAATATTTTGCCTGAAAAACGTGAAGCGCTAATGAAGCAATTCAGTTCAGAAAATTTGGAAGTTGCTGAGAAAGTTGAAGCGAAAGTTGAAGCGAAACATGTGTTTCGATTAGTGTTGTCAATAAAGAAAACCCTGCTCAGTGAGTGGGGTTTTTCTGAATTTAAAATAAGTGGGTAATAAGGAAAGCTTGAAAACAATAATAAGAATAGCTTTGATTTTTGAGGAAAAATAACGTCTTTATGCGCTCATTAAAACTCAACTTGCTGGGGTAGGATGGGCTTCAGCCCATCATTCGTCATCAATATCTAAGCCTGCTCTTGATTCGTAGATTCTGAACAACACGAATCATTACTGTGTTTTGGTTGATTCCGGGAGTGTATCTCATGTTTTGATGGACTGAAGCCCATCCTACGCTTGCTTGTTCTTGTATCAGTTACAACGTCACTCGGATCACCATGCGCATCCGACGCGTAGCTTCCAAGCGTTGCGTCATTTTGAGGGTACACCGCAGTTGCCATCGGGTTATGCGTCGATGTTGTTGCCTGCTTACATTCCGTCAATTTGGTTCAAGATGATGGATAAACGTGTCGCAAAACACTATAACGGTGATTTGAGTAAGGCGAATATTTTTCCTGAAAAACGTGAAGCGTTAATGAAGCAATTCAGTACGGAAAATTTGGAAAGTGCTGCGAAAGCTGAAACGAAAGTTGAGGCGTAATTTTTAGTTCAATGTGTTGAAGAAAAAAGAAAACCCTGCTCTGTGAGTGGGATTTTCTTTTGCAGACTAGCTTCCTGAGGCATTTGGTAAGGTATTACAGTTTTGGTCGGAATTCCATTTTCCAAAACTTGCAGGTTGGTTTGACTCATAACGCTTTAGACGTGCGAGAAACTCATCAAGAGTGTAGGTGTCAACAGGGTTGTATAGCGAGTAAAGTTTTAAGCCAGCAATTGCATTCTGTTGTGATGTCACCGCAGTTTTGAAATCACCTGTTCGTGCTTGAACTGCCGCAAGCGAGTCGATGCTATAAGGGTCTCCTTGATTGGCTGCCTCTGTTGCATATTTCATTGCTAGGTTCGTATCTCGAACAAAATCTTTTTCTTCGCATGCTGCGTTGATCCAAGCTATTTCGTTTTTGGAACGACGAATAATTTCATTATTTTGGACTCCAGAGCTGGGCTTAATTGCATGCTTAAATGAAGTTAATGCATTTTTACAACTGAATTCGACAACTCGTCCACAAATGTAATAATTAGCAAGAATAAACTGAGCTTGCTGGTTGCCAGAGGAGGCTAGTTTTAGAACGCTAGGATATGCATCCATATAGTGACGTGATTGAATAAAGTCTAATGTATCGCTCGGCATTGAAGCTCCCCGCAAATCCTCTCCCAAAGCTGGATTCAAAAGTAAGGCAGTAGAACTTAGTAAAATTGACACGAAAGTTTTCATGAAGAGTCTCATAGGGCTTTTAATATTTAGGCTAAAAGGCGAGAAAGAGTATAGTTTTAGATTCAGACTTTATTTAATTTTAAGCAACTAAACCTAGCATTTACATTATATGCAATGCAAGTGTGACTCACACAGCGTTTAATTGAGTTAATAATAAAGTTGTATTTATTTCAATCCATTAAAGTGTACGATATAGTACAATTTGATTATCTTCAAAAAGAACAAATCCAATGACGCAGACTTTATCGCCAAAACGTGAGTTGTTGCTTCTTCTCACCCTCGCAGGAATTCAGTTCACCAGTATCCTTGATTTCATGATCATGATGCCGTTGGGGCCGCAGTTTACTCAGCTCTTTCATATCAGTGATTCTAAGTTCGGTTTGTTGGTTTCGGCATACACATTAGCCGCAGGATTCTCGGGTTTATTGGCATCGACTTATATCGATAAAGTCTCTCGTAAAAAACTTTTACTGACGTTGTATCCGCTATTTGCAGTGTCGACACTTGCATGTGGTTTGGCGACGTCCTATGAGTTCTTGATGGGCGCGCGGATTGCTGCGGGGCTGTTCGGTGGCGTGTTGATGTCGCTGTCACAGACGATTGTTGGCGACGTGATTCCGTTTGAACGTCGTGGACGTGCGATGGGCATCATCATGACATCGTTTTCAGTCGCAACAGTTCTCGGTGTGCCACTCGGTTTGTTTGTCGCGGCGCATTTCAGTTGGCATATGACCTTTATTGGCATTGCAGTTTTAGCAGGATTGTTTGCGGTGTTTGCTGCGTTCACATTGCCTTCGTTGCATCATCATTTATTGAATACAGATCGCCCCTCGACGTTTGATGGAATTCGGCAGGTCTTGGCTGATCCGAATCATCGGAAGGCGTTTTTGTTTTCGATTCTGATCATGTTTGCAGGTTTTACAGTAATTCCGTACTTGACGATTTATATGCAAACCAATGTCGGAATCCATGTCGATCAGATTCCGTATATTTATTTGGCTGGTGGTCTGGTGACGTTTTTCACAGCGCGCATGTTTGGTCGTTTAACGGATTCTCATGGTAAAGCTGAAACATTCCGTGTGATGGCTGTTTTAGTGGTCATTCCTCTGATGGCGATTACGTTGTTGCCGCCATTAACGATCTGGTATGTGCTTCCTGTTTCGACGATGTTGTTTGTCTTTATGAGTGGGCGAATGATTCCAGGCATGGCGATTCTGACTTCGGCGGCAGATCCAAGGTTACGCGGTACGTTTATGACGTTGAACTCATCTGTGCAATCGGCAGCAATGGGCGTGGCGGCGTATGTTGGTGGTTCATTGATTAGTCGTGATGCGATGGGTCATGTGCAAGGGTATTGGATGGCGGCAGTCGTGGGTTCGACCGCGAGTATTTTGGCGATGCTTTTGGTCGGCAAGATTCGGATGGATGGTGTGTCGCGTACTGCAGTGGTGAAAGAGGCGAGTGAGGTTTGAAAAAAACTGGGCACTAAAACCCAGCTTTTTTACATTTCAACGAATAGTCTTACTTCGCTTGCGCTGCCGCTAAACGAGCGCCCATTTCTGCTGCAAGGGCTTGTAGCGCAGACATCGGGCGAATCATCACCTCAAAATCAACGATCTGACCTGCTTCGTTGAAGCGAATCATATCAATACCGTGAATTTCTTTATCATTAACTTTTGCGGTGAATTCCAATACCGCACTTGAGCCATCGGCAGTTGCGAATTGGCGGTGGTATGTGAACTCTTGAAAGACTTGCAATACTGTATTCAAAATCAACGTAACAACGGGTGCGCCGCGATAAGGTTTAAATACAGCAGGCGAGCGAAAAGCCGCTTGTTCGCTCAATAATGTTGGAAGCTGGCTTAAGTCCTGTGCAGCAACCATTTCGTGCCAACGCGCTAGAGTTGCTGCCGCCGCAGGTTGTAAGGCGAGAGATGTCATTTGTTGTGTCCTTTAATTTAAGCATTGCAATTCATATTTTGGTGCACTTCGACAGGCCAAGTAGAGCGGTATAGCTCGTTGAGCTTGTCGAAGTGCGTGGAATTACATCCAAACTTTATAGATTAATTAACCTTACAAACGCGCCGCCAATTCAGCACCTTGTTTAATGGCGAACTTCGCATCCAGCTCCATCGCTTTATCCGCACCACCAATTAAATGGGTCGAACAACCAGCGGTTTGCAAGGCATCATGTAATTCGCGTAACGGTTCTTGACCTGCGCAAACAATGATTGAGTCGACTTCGAGCACGTTGATTTTTTTACCATCATCAACATGCAAACCGACATCATCAATTTTGTGATATGACAAACCAGAACGCATGTCGACATTACGATTTTTCAAACCTGTACGATGAATCCAACCCGTTGTTTTACCGAGTCCATCACCGACTTTACTGGTCTTGCGTTGCAGCAAATAGATTTGGCGAGGCGAGGCTTCAACTTGTGGTTCGCAAATGCCACCACGTGCTTGATAGCTTTGATCGATGCCCCATTCCGCATAGAATTTCTGTGGGTTAGTGCTACCACTTTCGCCTTCATGCGTCAGATATTCCGCAACGTCAAAACCAATACCGCCCGCACCAATAATCGCAACGCGCTCACCAACAGGCTGACGCTCGCGTAGCACATCGAGATAAGTCATGACTTTTGGATGGGTAATGCCGTCGATATCCAGTTGGCGAGGTTGGATACCCGTTGCGAGGACAACTTCATCGAACCCTGCGGCGATCAGTTGTTCAGCGCTTACACGTTGATTAAGTTCCAGCTTGACACCTGAAAGCTCAATTTTATTTTTGAAATAACGAATCGTTTCATAGAACTCTTCTTTGCCTGGAATAGTTTTGGCGATATTAAATTGACCGCCCACTTCATGACTGGATTCAAACAAAGTCACATCATGGCCACGATCAGCCGCAACCGTAGAAAAACTCAAGCCTGCTGGCCCAGCGCCAACCACAGCGATACGTTTCGATTTTTCAACGGGGTTATAAACCAATTCTGTCTCATGGCAAGCGCGTGGATTGACGAGGCAAGACGTAATTTGTCCTTTGAAAATATGATCGAGACACGCTTGATTACAGCCGATACAGGTATTGATATGTTCAGCTTGGTTGGCTTCAGCCTTACGAATAAAGTATGGGTCAGCCAACAATGGACGCGCCATCGACACCATGTCGCACATGCCGTCAGCGAGCGCTTGTTCCGCGACTTCTGGCGTGTTGAATCGGTTGGTAGTGACCAATGGAATCGACACTTGGCTTTTCAGTTTTTGCGTGACCCATGCAAATGCTGCACGCGGTACTTTGGTTGCAATCGTCGGAATACGAGCTTCGTGCCAGCCGATACCAGTATTGATGATCGTCGCACCAGCCAGTTCAACAGCGCGTGCCAGTTGAATCACTTCGTCTTGGCTTGAACCTTCTTCAACCAAATCGAGCATTGACAAGCGGTAGATGATAATGAAATTTTTACCAACACGTTCACGTGTGCGACGAATAATTTCAAGCGGGAAGCGAATGCGATTGGCATAACTACCGCCCCATTCATCAGTACGTTTGTTGGTGTGCGTGACGATGAATTCATTGATCAGATAACCTTCTGACCCCATGATTTCTACGCCGTCATAACCCGCAGTCTGCGCTAAAGCCGCACAGTTGACGAAATCTTCAATGGTTTGCTCGATGTCTTCGCTGCTTAATTCTTTAGGCACAAACATATTGATTGGCGCGCGAATCGGGCTAGGCGCAACCAAGTTTGGTTGATATGAATAACGTCCAGTATGCAGAATCTGCATTGCTATTTTTCCACCTGCTTGGTGGACAGCATCGGTCACGACTTTATGATGTTCTGCTTCTTCAGGCGTTGATAATTTTGCACCACCTAACATGACCACACCTGCTTCATTCGGGGCAATACCGCCAGTCACAATCAGTCCAACGCCGCCACGCGCGCGTTCTGCGTAGAAAGCAGCCATGCGCTCAAAGCCATTTTCAACTTCTTCTAAACCTAAATGCATTGAGCCCATTAATAGGCGATTTTTCAGGGTGGTGAAGCCAAGATTTAAAGGTTGAAGAAGATTCGGGTAAGCACTCATGGTAACTCCAGCGACGGCTATGGAATGAAGCGATTTGATAGGTAAATATGCAACCAGTTGCATATAAAGATAATTGATTCGCTGCTAATATGCAACTAGGTTCATATTCGGTTACACCTTTAAGTCCGCTATCGAGAGGATGCTCATGTCGTTACCCCATGCTTTGATGGTGTCATTGATCGAAAAGTCATGTTCTGGCTATGACTTAGCACAGCGCTTTGGAAAGTCGATTGGCTTTTTTTGGCCGGCATCGCATCAGCAAATTTATCGCGAACTCGCCAAAATGGAGGAGAAGGGCTGGGTCAGATCCGAAGCGGAAGAGGGCAGTAAAACCCGAAAAAGGATTTATCATGTCCTTGATGCAGGACGTGATGAGCTGAAAAGATGGGTGGCAGAACCGTCAGAACCAGTTCATATCCGTGAAGAGTTTGTCGTTCGTTTACGTGCAGATGCTGCGATTGGGCCACTTGGATTGGAGTCTGAGTTACTTCGCCGCGCTCAAATCTATGAACAAAAAGTCAAAGTATTTCGCGCCATTGAGCAACGCGATTTTATTGATAAAGTAAAGCATGACCCGAGCAAAAACACCCGAGCACTAAAAATTCAGCATTTGATTTTAAAAGCGGGTATAGCCTATGAAGAGAATTGGCTGCAATGGTGCAAGGATGTCGTTGAGCTGCTGAGAGAAGAAGATAAATAAAATCACATCAGTCATTCAACATCAATAATTTATCCTCGAACAAATCATAGAGATCAAACCAATGCACATCGTTGTTGATGAAAACTTAAGCTTAACCGATTATTTTTTTTCGTCTTTTGGTTCGGTCACGGCGTATGCAGGGCGTGGCATCACAGCCGAAAACCTTGTGAATACTGATGCCTTGTTAGTCCGCTCAGTGACTAAAGTCACTCCACAATTATTACAAGCCGCAGCTGAGCAAAGCACAACGTCTCAGCGTATAGGCTTTGTTGGCAGTGCGACGATTGGCACAGATCACTTGGATGTCGCAGGTTTACAGGCAATGGGTGTTGTTGTTGCGAATGCCCCAGGTTGTAACGCGCAGGCGGTTGCGGAGTACGTTGTCACGGCCATTTTAACCCTTCATCCAGATCGCGCAGCAAAAGCAGGTTTTACGCTGGGCATCGTTGGATTAGGCAATGTGGGAAAACGTCTAATTGTCTTGGCGAAACGACTGGGATGGCGCGTAATAGGTGTTGATCCGTTCGCTGTTCGTGATGATATTGAACAAATGAAATTAACTGAAATGCTCCCACAAGTGGATGTGGTCAGTTTTCATGTACCAATCACAAATAGTGGAAATGAGCCTACTTATCATTTAATAAATAATGCAACTTTAGCCTTGTTGAAATCGGATGCCATGCTCATCAATAGCGCACGCGGATCGGTGATTGAAGAGGTAGCTTTATTAGCAGACTTTGCAGACTCAAAAGCAAAGGGCGTTGAAATTCGTTCTGTCGTCTTAGATGTGTTTGAACATGAACCACAAATCTCTGCCAAGCTTTTGGATGACTTAGCCTTAGCCACACCACATATTGCTGGTTATAGCCTAGAAGGGAAAGCAAAAGGCACTGAGATGATTTACCAAGCCTTCTGTGCGTGGAAAGGTGTTAAACCTAAATTAACACTTGAAAATATGTTGCCATCAATGACGCAGTTATTTAACCCACAAAAAAAGTTAATTGATCAACTACCCGTAATCCTTCCAAAGCTGTATCCAATTCGAGAAGATGATGTCGCCATACGCGCCTGCCTGCGTGTTGATGAAAAATCTAATGAAGCCTTTGTCGATGCTGCAAGTTTTGATCGACTGCGTAAAGAATATAACTTACGCCGTGAATGGGCGAGCTATGGAGATCAAGCATGAGTGGTTTGGTTTCTATAAACGCAGCAAGTGCTCGTGTGACGTTATACCGCAATGTGCGTGATTTTTTTTCTTCACAGAAAATAGCTGAAGTTGAAACCGATTTATTTCCATTGAATATATCAGCACTTAAATCTCCCATATTTCAAATCAGTAAACAGTATCGTGATCAATCAATAGACCGCAGACATCGTACAGAGTTCTCGATGTTGCAATGGAGTCAATCTGATTGGACGAAAGATCAGGTGTTACTCGATTTGGATGAGTTTTTAAAAGCAGTTTTTTCAGGTGAGTTTGAGCCAGAACGCCGCAGTTTACGCCAAGCCTTTATTCAACGTTTAGGTTTTGATCCTGATGAATTAACTGCCGCCGATTTACGACTAGAGGCAAGACGATTAGGGTTAAATGTTTCGCTGGGTGAAGATCGTTTGGCATGGTTGAAGCTGATGTTTGTTCATTTTATTGAACCAACTTTAGGCATAGATATTCCTTTATATCTTAGTGACTTGCCGAGCCAATGGCGTGATACGCAGTTCGACGGTAATGAGAAATTAAATACTAACGTCGATATTTATATTGATGGTATTAAAGTGGGTAGTGTTTTAAGCCGCGATCAAATTTTGAATATAGTGTTTGGATTAGATCGTCTGCTGATGATTATCCTAGAGACAAGGCAGATTGATAAAGTGATGGATGTCTAATTAAACTATTACTCACAAAAAACAGGATGCTGACCAATAGGTTCGCATCCTGTTTTTTAAGAGATGATTGAATTTAGAAAGTACAACTCAATTCTGTCGTATCCAATGTCAGCGGAACCTGTTCTGTAGAGCGACCAGCTTCAGCACTGATAATCTGCGAGCCAATTGTTCGGATTTGAATAAAACGTGGTGCAGTCAAATCAGCAGAGGTCACATTTATTAAATAATGATCGCCAGAAATACGAATTAGGCGATCAGAGAATTTGCGACTTACAATGGCTTGATACGTTTGTGTACCTTGGCTTAACTGAATTAAACCATCATAACCAACGCTTAATTGGCAACCGTTACTACCTAGGTACTTACCATTGAGTTGCATAATGTCGTTGGATCGACTGGAATCATCACTAGCATCAAGTGCTTGTTTGGAATCTATGCCATTGGGTAAACCAAAGGCACGTGTATAATTTCCAGCACCAATGCGGGTAGTCGGTTCCGCAGCTGCAGTGGGGACATACCCAAGGCCTAGCTCAAAATGGGTATAAATTTGAGTGAAAATACCAAAATCAAAATTCTGGATGAAATCTAAACTGGCAGTATCTGTTCGTGATGCTAGGGGGAGTGACGCATTAATATTACTGAAGTACTGTAGGGCAGCTTGCTTTAGCGCGACACCACGTTGAGTGCGTTGGTTCTTGTTGACAGCTACGAGTGAGGCTATGTCAGTCTGATTTGGGTCGTTGTTAGGGACTGATATCACTCCACTGTACAATATAGGGTTGGTGATCTGAACCGATCCTGCTGTGTCTCCGCCAAAGATAGTCATGCCATCTAAGTCGCCATCAAGTAGATCTAAAGAAGTTCTTGAAGCAAAATCTAGGTAAGGCGTTTGATCGGTTGGATTGTTCTGTGCATATAACGCGAGCTGGCCAAGTGCAATCATTGCACTGCTAGCTTGGCCATTTACGTAGTCCACACCCGCTGTAGTCGTGTATAGATTGATTGCAGCAATGTGAGCTGGGCTGTTGAAATCGACAGAAAAGGTTGCTGTTGCGACTGTTCCTAGCGCGGCTGTCATTTCATTGGTTGCTGAGGTGAGATGACCAGTTGTAAGAGTGTTGAGGCTAGGTTTACTTAAATCAACTGTACCTGCGCGGATTAAGGCGCGCTCATATATGATTTCACTAAAAGGATCAACCTTTGTGGTTTTATCCGAGATGCTCAGTGATATCAGTCCATGTAGAGATTGATCAAATTTAGTCAATGCACCTAGTTGATTATTCAACATTGGGTCAAAGTATTTTGACGAACTATCGACAGGGGATAGTGTCATTAGTAAAACATTTCCAAGTTTAAGATATGCGATGGGTATTGCAAATACAGCAGAATTTCCATTTTGTACGATGGATTGCCCCAATACTGCCCCAGTTGCTGTATCTGTTACGGTCATTTTGACGTTACTGAGTAAGACTGGAGATTGCACCGTCAAGTTGTACGTTGTTCGAGTTGTCGTGCTAGGTGGTGTTGTGGTGTCTACCCGAGTTGTCGGGCTGTTTCCTGTGCCACAACCTGTTAAGGCCATCCCCATAGACAAAGCAATGCCCAACGCGAGTTTTGAGTAAAAGTGTTCTGGAATCTTATGAATTGAAAAGCGGCTTGCTGCTTTACTGACTAAAGTGATAGATCGCACAGATTCAGTTGTTACTTTGGACTTGTGCTGATTTACTGTTGAAAGCATCCAAGCTCTCCCTCATTGTCTGCGGATTGATTTGCAAAGAAGGTTATTTTCTTCACAAAATGTCGCTGTGTTCTGGTTGTATTTTAGTTTAACTCATTTTAATGAGTGTGATTATGTAGTGCAAAATTCCCTTGCGCTACATTAAAGAACAATCTTAACGCTTAGTCCACCTCATTCGGCAGTTTTGTCGGTGCTTTTATCTTGTTATACGCTTATTATATGTAACCATATTCGTCCATCGTCAAATTTACTTGATTAAAAAGGTAATAAAATGAACACCAAACAAGATCAGTTGCCAACTCCGTCGCAAAGTCAGCAGAGCCAAAATGATTTTACAAAAATATCCGTAGGTATTGTCGGTGGAACTGGATATACGGGTGTTGAATTGGTTCGTTTATTAGTTCGTCATTCAGCAGCTGAAATTAAGGTTTTAACATCACGGACAGAAGCGGGGACACGAGTCGATGCGATGTTTCCAAGTTTACGTGGTCTAACCGATATTGAATTTAGCGGTAATGCTGCGGATGAGCTCGCTGAGTGCGATGTGGTGTTTTTTGCGACGCCGCATGGCGTAGCGATGAATCAGGCGCGTGAATTGCTTGCGCATGATGTAAAGGTAATTGATTTAGCCGCAGATTTTCGTTTGCAAGATACGGCTGAATTTGAAAAATGGTATGGCATGCCGCACGCTTGCCCAGATTTACTGGCTGAATCAGTTTATGGGTTACCAGAAATTAACCGTGAAAAAATTAAATCGGCGCGGATTATCGGTAATCCCGGCTGTTACCCAACTACTGTTCAATTAGGTTTGTTACCTTTAATTCAGAGTGAACAAAAACTGTTTGATCCAGCAAGCATTATTGTCGATGCAAAGTCAGGCGTGTCTGGCGCAGGGCGTAAAGCTGAAGTAGGCATATTGTTCTCTGAAGCGGGGGATAATTTAAAAGCCTATGCGGTCAAAGGCCATCGTCATCATCCTGAAATCGTACAAGGCTTAAATGCAATGCGTGGAGGTCAGGCGGTAGCAACAGCTTTCGATAAACTGACATTTGTCCCGCATCTCGTACCAATGATTCGTGGTATGTTAAGCACCATCTATGTGCGTTTGACTGAAGCGGGTTGCGCGGCTGATTTACAGACCTTGTTTGAGCAACAATATCAAAACGAACCTTTTGTGGATGTCATGCCTTTTGGCAGTTTGCCAGAAACACGCTCTGTGAGAGGTTCAAATCATTTGAGAATCGCCTTACATCGTCCAAATAATGGCGATTTATTGGTGATCTTGGTGATTCAAGATAATCTGGTCAAAGGCGCTGCGGGTCAGGCGGTACAGAACATGAATTTAATGTTTGGACTCCCTGAATCGATGGGTCTAGATGTTGTGCCGTTACTGCCATAAAAGAACACAAAACTGCTATTTGTTAACAGGTCGTATGAAATGGATTCACATGATGGAACAGGTAATTCTGTGTTGGAAAATAACATGATCGAAGAAAAACCAGCTTTTCCGCAAGATCGTACAAAGCGTGCGCAGCGAGATCATCTGCTGATTGCAGCAGGTGCTTTGCTGGTACTCAGTGGACTATGGCTAGGCTATTTCGTCGGCCACAGACAGGGCATGAGTGTCATTGGTGCGAGCAGCAGTGAGTTGAATAAACTCCGAACACAGATTGACCAACAAAAGCAGACTGAAGAGACTTTAACGCGAACCTTGTCGAATACAGTCCAAGAGCGCGATATTGCGCTCACCACATCGAAAGGATTGACCGATAGTTTAGCGAAGCTAACGGCAGAGAAAGATTTAGTGGGTGGGCAATTGAGCGCCTATCGTGGTCGATTGTTAGGTTTTGGCGGTATTACGTTGACCTTGCAGAATGTCGAGATTTTGCCTGTTTCGGCGTCGGTATTTGAATACAACATCGACCTGATGCAACTTAGACAGAAAACATCTGCTTCGCGCGGTACATATTCAGTTCGTTTGATTAATGGGGATAAGGTTGTTGATGTGCCATTAACCAACAATAAAGTCGAAATTACTGATTTTCAGCGTTTAACAGGTCGTTGGACGATGCCTGCTGGTTTTACTCCAGAATTCATTGAAGTATCAGCGAATGCGGGTGGACAATCAACGGTTCAACGATTTGCATGGGAACGGGGTGCACCGCTGAAAAATATGCCGCAAATGGCCCTTCCTGAAGCGCTGGCGAATAAATCTGCATCATGATGAGTCATGTTGGATTTGATTAATACATAGAGAAAATGATCGCAATTTATCTTTTCTCTATGTCAATCAAAGTAATTGTAAACGTGGAGTAACGTTGATCAATGTTGAGTAGTTCTGTGAAAGTACGCAAAAATCAGTTGGGAAGAACCTCACACAAAGCCAGTAAGTCTGGGTCTTTCTTTGTGATTCCACCTGTCGCATTTTCTGTTGCCGATTGGTTTACGAAATACGCCGATGAGCCATTTGACTGGCATTATCCTTGCAATCCTACTTTGAATACGCTTGATGTGACAATGTCTGAACATGACAACGATCATCAGGAGCAACATGAGAGTGACGTTGCGACAGCAACTCCCGAACTTGCGCGTCCACCATTTTATGTTGTGGTCTTGTTTAATGACGATTACACCCCCATGGAGTTTGTAATACTAGTTTTACAACAATACTTTGGTCTTGATCTTGACCGTGCGACCGAAGTGATGTTATCTGTACACTATGAGGGTAAAGGTGTCGCGGGAACGTATCCTCGTGATATTGCTGAGACTAAAGCCCAACTAGTGAATCGTCATGCGCGAGCGGAAGGTCATCCACTGCTTTGCCAAATTGAACCTCAGTCGATTTGATGTTTGACTTGTTTTAGAAAATAAGCTTTTAGATATAAATGTTTTAGCAATAACTGATAAAGATTCAAGGAATGATTCTTTACCAAACGCTTTCACAAGCGTTAAAGTATTTGAATATGATGTGTTTTGATTCAAGTACCATGATTCATATACACCATATTCAAATGACAATAGTTGTATTAACTAAGCTGCAATTTGTGTTGCAAATGAGGTCATTATGCTGAGTCGACATCTCGAAGTTTCTTTGCGTCTCGCCGTGACTATGGCGAGACAGAAACGTCATGAGTTTTTGACGATTGAGCATCTGTTGCTCTCGTTACTGGAAAACGATTCTGCGGTCAACGCACTCAAAGCGTGCGGCGCGGATATTCCAGTTTTACGCCAAGAATTAAATGAATATATCGAACAAAATACACCAAAACTGCCCGCCGCTACTGAGCAGGCACCACATGCAACGGATAGTTTTGACCGTATCCTGCAACGCGCAATTTTTCACGTGCAATCTTCTGGTGGTGGTAATCGTCCTGTAGAAGGCGCGGATGTGCTGGTCGCGATGTATTCGGAGCGCGATAGCCTTGCGGTTTATTTGTTGAAAAAACAACAAGTCAATCGTTTAGATCTGACCCAATACTTATCGCATGGCACCCGCAAAGATGAAGATAATTCATCAGACGGTGCGATGGATAACGAGCAGGAAGAAGAATCTACACCAAGTAGCACGACGAAGAGTCCACTACAGCTCTACACGGTTAATCTAAATGAACAGGCAACTGAAGGTCGCACTGATCCGTTAATTGGTCGTGAAAAAGAAGTAGAGCGCGCAGCTCAAATTCTAAGTCGTCGTCGCAAGAATAATCCGCTACTCGTCGGTGATCCTGGTGTTGGTAAAACATCGATTGCTGAAGGTTTAGCGTGGCTGATCGTCAATGGTAAAGCACATCAACCATTAGAGCAGGCTGTGGTTTATAGCTTGGATATTGGTTCGCTGATTGCGGGTACGAAATATCGTGGTGATTTTGAGAAGCGTGTTAAGCAGTTGCTGGACGAATTGAAAAAACAACCGAATGCGATTTTATTCATTGATGAAATTCACATGATCATTGGTGCAGGCTCATCGATGGGCAGCACCATGGATGTATCAAATCTGATCAAACCTGCGCTAGCTAATGGCAGCTTGCGTTGCATCGGTTCAACGACCTATCAAGAGTATCGTCAGGTTTTCGAGAAAGATCATGCTTTGTCACGTCGCTTCCAAAAAGTGGATGTGTCAGAGCCAAGCGTTGCCGATACCATTGCGATTCTGAAAGGCTTGCGTTCACGTTTTGAAGAGTTTCATAGTGTGACCTATACCGATGCAGCGCTTAATGCCGCAGCGGAACTCGCCGCGAAATATATTCAAGAAAGATTCTTGCCTGATAAAGCGATTGATGTGGTTGATGAGGCGGGTGCATTCCAACGTTTGCAACCTGCAACGACTGAACGTAAAGTCATTGATGTTCCTGAGATTGAAGCAATTGTTGCCAAGATTGCGCGTATCCCGTCTAAAGTCGTTTCGACTGATGACAAAGGCATCTTGATGAATTTGGAACGTGACCTTAAACGTGTCGTCTTCGGTCAAGATCAGGCGATTACTGCACTTGCAGCGGCAATCAAATTGTCACGTGCAGGCTTGAAAGCCCCTGAAAAACCAGTCGGTTCGTTCATGTTTGCAGGTCCAACGGGTGTCGGTAAAACCGAAGTCACTCGTCAGCTTGCCAATGTACTAGGTATCGAGCTGGTTCGTTTTGATATGTCAGAGTATATGGAGCGTCATACCGTTTCTCGTTTGATCGGTGCGCCTCCAGGTTATGTGGGCTTTGATCAAGGTGGTTTGCTGACTGATGCGATTAACAAGCATCCACATTGTGTGTTGTTGCTTGATGAAGTCGAGAAGGCGCATCCAGAAGTCTTTAATTTGCTTCTGCAAGTGATGGATCATGGCACGCTGACTGATAACAATGGTCGTAAAACCGATTTCCGTCATGTGATTTTGGTGATGACAACCAACATCGGTGCAGAGGTCATGAGCCGTTCGAGCATGGGCTTCACGCAACAAGATCATAGTCATGATAATACTGAGATTATGAAGAAAGCGTTCTCGCCTGAATTCCGTAATCGTTTGGATGCGGTGATTCAGTTTGCACCATTGCCAACCAGTGTTGTCGATTCTGTGGTTGATAAGTTCTTGGTCGAGTTGCAAGCGCAATTGGATGACAAGAAAGTGTTGCTTGAAGTGGATGAAGATGCGCGTCTATGGCTGGCCGAGCGCGGTTATGATCGTCTGATGGGCGCACGTCCAATGCAACGTCTGATTCAAGAAGAGCTGAAGAAACCTTTGGCTGAGAAAATCTTGTTTGGCGAGTTAGCTGAAAACGGCGGCACTGTTCGCGTTCATGTTGGTGAGCGTGATGGTAAGTCGGCACTTGTGCTTGAAGTGGCGAAGCAAAATGAGCCAGAACCAGCTTAAAATGAGTATGAAATGATTCTTGAAGTTGCTGTGCTTGATGTCAAAGAAGGAATGGAATCTGAGTTTGAAGAAGCATTTTCAATAGCTCAGACTATTATTTCTACATCAAGAGGATATGTTTCGCATCAACTTCAAAAATGCATTGAGGCTAAAAGTAGGTATCTGCTTCTAGTCCATTGGGAGCGCCTAGAGGATCATACGGAAGGATTTAGACGGTCTGATTCCTATCAAGATTGGAAGAAGATTCTGCATCATTTTTATGAGCCTTTTCCTCAAGTTGAGCACTATCATTTACTTTATGAAAATCAAGCCACTGTTCAGTAAGTTTAGTTTTTATGTTTAACATGAAGAACCCATCTTATGATGGGTTTTTTAATAATGGCTTCATTCAGGTTTTGTAATAAGGAACTAATAAGATGTACACGATTTACGGCATTAAAAATTGCAGCACCATGAAAAAAGCATTCACCTTGTTGGATGAACTTGGTATCGAATACACATTTCACGATTATAAGAAGTCAGGCATTGATGCAAACACACTGCAACAATGGGTAGATACTTTGGGTTTAGATATCGTCATGAATCGCAAAGGAACGACTTGGCGCGGTTTATCCGAAGCAGAGCAAGCAGAAGCGAATACTGTGGCTGGTGCACTGGAACTTATGCAAGGTAAAACCAGCGCAATCAAACGACCAATCTTATCTGATGGAAAAGGGACGTTGATTTGCGGCTTTAACGAAGACGAATATCGTAAATTAGCATAAAAAGTTTGAATCATTGTTGTATTTTGACATGGCTTGTTGTCAAATACTGCTGTTAAATATATCCCATACAAGAATGCGTGCTTTGAATTGATCTAAATTAGGAATTTTATGAAAATTTTCTCGACCAATACCATTAAAGTTCCTCATGATATTGCGAGTGTGACTCGCATTGGTGGCGGTGAAGTTGCGGCTGAACTTGCGGGAATGACGCCAGCACAAGTCGATCATATCTGGCATGCAGTCGAGTCGCTATATCGGACGGGGAATCATCCGATGCTTTCGATCTGCTTACGCAGAAAGGGTCAGATTGTATTGAATCGCACGATCGGTCATGCGCGCGGCAACGGCCCCGATGATACAGTCGATACTCCGAAACTGATTGCTACCCCAGATACGCCTGTGTGCCTGTTTTCGGCATCCAAAGCAGTTACAGCGATGTTGGTACATTTGCTGAGTGAACGTGGTGAAATTGACCTATTAGACCCTGTAAGTCAGTACATTCCAGAGTATGGCGTGAATGGCAAACGTCGTGCGACGATTTTGCATTTGCTGGCGCATCGCGGAGGTGTTCCACATCTAAAGGGTGATGTCACCCCTGAATTGTTATTTGATAAAGAGGACGTGGTTAAACGCCTTTGTGCAGCTGAACCTGTTTCAACGTCAGGTTATCGTATGGCGTACCACGCTGTTACAGCGGGTTATATCTTGGGTGAATTGGTTGAACGCGTATCGGGACAATCCCTGAAGGATTTCCTGCAAGATAATATTGCCAAACCAATGGGGATGTCGTGCTTCAACTATGGCTTAGCACCAGAATTCCGCGATCAGGTTGCCATGAATAGTGCGACAGGCATGTACCCAATGCTAGGCACGAACACTTATTTGAAGCATGTACTCGGCGGTGATTTAGACCTTGCTGTGAATGTCACCAATGACCCACGTTTCATGGACACGATTTGTCCAGCGGGCAATCTGTTTACGACAACAGAGCAAGCGGGACGTTTCTTTGAAATGCTGTTGAATGGTGGCACATACAACGGCGTGAAAATTTTTGATCCAAAAACTGTCTTGCGCGCAACAATTGAAAGTTCTCGCATGTCGATTGATACCACGCTACTCGCACCGATGCGCTATAGCACTGGCTTTATGTTGGGAGCGAATCCAGTCGGTTTGTTTGGTCCAATGACAGCACATACGTTTGGTCATTTGGGCTTCTCGAATATTTTCTGTTGGGCTGATCCGCAGCGTGATATTAGTGTCTCAATTTTAAGCACAGGTAAGTCTGTCGTGGGCACGCATTTGCCTGCGCTGGGTAATTTGCTGTATCAGATTTCCGCGAATTGCGACAAGTTACATACCAAAGATCGCCGTTCAGTATTTGGTTTTGATTTGGCTCACATTCACGTGGCGCATTAATCGTTAAAAAGAGCAGGAATGAGGTCTTTTTATATGGTGAGTCGAATAGAAAACCGAATCTTGCGTCTTGTTTCTGCTGGGATATTATCCGTCACTTTTGTTGGTTCAGCATGTGCCTCAACCGCAAAAGTAGAATCTCCAATTTGGGCAACCTCTTTAAATGCCAATAAAGGGTTGCCCAACCTCAATCGTATTAATAGCTCACTTTATCGTTCGGCACAGCCGACCAAGGAAGGCTTTGAGTTTTTAAGTCATCAGCCTCGATTATATTTGTTAGATCAACCGATCAAGACGGTATTGTCGTTGCGTGCCTTTCATGATGATAAGAGTGTGATGCCGAGTGCTTCTCCATTAAGGTCGGAGCAAATTCGCTTTAACACGTGGCATCCTGAGAATGAAGATATCCTTAAATTTCTGCGCATCGTTACAACGCCAGAATTACAGCCCGTGCTTGTGCATTGCCAACATGGTTCTGACCGAACAGGGACGATGATTGCGATTTATCGCATTGTTGTTGAGGGTTGGACTAAGGAACAAGCGAAAGAAGAGATGGTGCAAGGTAACTTCGGTTTCCATCCGATTTGGAAAAATTTACTCCACTTTATCGATGATTTAGATGTTGAAGCACTGAAAGCAGATCTTGCTAAAGAAGGGCAGTGGAATACAGCACCAATTACGGCAAAGTGAATCTTGAGTTCAAAAATAAAGGAAAAAGATATGATCACCGTTCACCATCTAAATAACTCTCGCTCTCAGCGCATTTTATGGTTGTTGGAAGAGTTGGGCTTGCCTTACGAAATCAAACATTATCAACGTGATCGTAAAACCATGCTAGCACCTGCGTCATTGCGTGCTGTGCATCCATTGGGTAAATCGCCAGTGATTACTGATGATGGTGTGACTGTTGCTGAAACTGGTGCAATTATCGAATACATCGTTGATCGCTATGCGGATGGTCGATTAACACCTGAAAAAAATAGCGCAGATTGGCTGAAATATCGATATTACATGCATTATGCCGAAGGTTCGCTGATGCCATTTTTGGTGATGAAGTTGGTGTTCAATAAAATTGAAACGAGTCCTATGCCTTTCTTTGTCAAACCGATTGCAAAGCAAATTGCCAAAAAAGCCAAACAATCCTTTATCCAGCCAAATCTTGATACGCATTTGAAATTTTTGGAATCAGAGCTTAAAAACACAGAATGGTTTGTTGGCAATGAGCTTACTGCAGCGGATATTCAAATGAGTTTTCCATTGGAAGCGGCAACGGCTCGCGGCGGTTTAACTGCAAGTAGCCATCCCAAGTTAAAAGCGTACATTGAGCGTATTCATGCCCGTCCTGCGTATCAACGTGCGCTGGAAAAAGGCGGCGAGTTTAAGTTGGGTTAAGGTGTAACCAGTCCCGATAGTTCTCCTTAGTACAGATTGAAAAAAAACTCAGGTCAATTGCTTGAGTTTTTTTTCTGTTCGCGTGTGACTCTGTGCTAAAATCCCACGCTTAATTTGACCACCTTGCTTCTATTCGTTGCATCTTTCGCTCACCGCTTGAGGGTATTTCCATGTTTGCCAATATCTCTATCCATGAATTTGATCCACAACTCGCCGCTGCGATTGATGCAGAAGATCAACGCCAAGAAGATCATATTGAGCTGATTGCGTCTGAGAACTATTGTTCTCCAGCAGTTATGGAAGCCCAAGGTTCAAGTTTGACCAACAAATACGCAGAAGGATACCCAGGCAAGCGCTACTACGGTGGTTGTGAGCATGTTGACGTGATCGAGCAATTGGCGATTGATCGTGCGAAAGAATTGTTCGGCGCAGATTATGCAAACGTTCAACCACACGCAGGTAGTCAAGCGAACAGCGCTGTATTTTTAGCATTGCTTAATGGTGGCGATACGGTATTGGGTATGAGCTTGGCACATGGTGGTCACTTGACTCATGGCGCTCATGTATCGTTCTCGGGTAAAAACTATAATGCAGTCCAATATGGTCTGAATGTTGAAACGGGCGAAGTGGATTACGACGAAGTTGAACGTTTGGCACTTGAGCACAAACCAAAAATGATCATCGCAGGTTTCTCTGCATACAGCCGTGTGATGGATTGGCAACGTTTCCGTGATATCGCGGATAAAGTTGGCGCGTATTTGATGGTTGATATGGCGCACGTAGCTGGTTTGGTTGCCGCTGGTGTTTATCCAAGCCCAGTACAAATCGCTGACGTAACGACAACGACAACTCATAAAACCCTACGTGGTCCACGTTCAGGTTTGATCTTAGCTAAAGCAAACGAAGCAATTGAAAAGAAACTTCAATCAGCTGTATTCCCAGGCAACCAAGGTGGCCCGTTGATGCATGCGATTGCTGCTAAAGCAATCTGCTTCAAAGAAGCAATGGATCCAAGCTTCAAAACTTACCAACAACAAGTTGTGACCAATGCGCGCGCTATGGCAGCAGTATTGATCGCACGTGGTTATGACATCGTGTCTAAAGGCACTGACAACCATTTGTTCTTGTTGTCATTGATCAAGCAAGATTTGACTGGTAAAGAAGCGGATGCATGGTTGGGTTCAGCAGGTATCACTGTGAATAAAAACGCAGTACCAAACGATCCACGTTCACCATTCGTGACTTCTGGTATCCGTATTGGTACACCAGCAATCACCACACGTGGCTTTGGCGAGACTGAAGCAAGTGATTTGGCTGGATGGATTGCAGACATCTTGGATAGCAAAGGCGATGAGACAGTGATCACTACTGTAAAAGCAAAAGTTGCTGCTGTATGTGCAAAATTCCCAGTGTATGCAAAAAGCTAATCGATGAATCAGTAAATGGTCAATGTACCGTTCACTGATTACTAATGCTCGACAAAACGGCTTCTCTGATTGTATTCAGTGAGGCCGTTTTGTTATATAAAACCTAATGCCAATACAAATCCATGCAGCTATTTTGACCCAGCGTAATGGCATTAAGGAGAACGAACGTGGCAAATCCATTTGTACATATCGAACTAAATACCAATAATTTACCTGCGGCTAAAGAGTTTTATAGCAAGCTCTTTGACTGGAAGTTAGGCGAGCATAAGATGCCAGCAGGCACATACACGACCATTAATGTTGGCGAAGGGACTGGTGGTGGTATGCTTGACTTGTCTGATTGGGGTGCACCCAAAGAAATTCCACCGCATTGGCTGGCGTATATTGGCGTGGATGACATTGTTGCAAGTACAGCAAGAGCTAAAGAGTTGGGCGGTACAGTGGCGCAAGACGTGAAAAATATTGGTGATTTTGGCGCGCTGAGCGTGATTATTGATCCGACAGGTGCAGCGTTTGCGTTATGGCAAAATAGCAATGTCGCAGATCCAATTAGTTAAAGTCAAAAGCAAAATCCCTCCCATGAGAAGCACTGCTTCGCAAGACGAAGTGTCCCTTTGCAAAGGGAGGAGCTTTTCCCCCTCCTTAGAAAAAGCTATGTCTGCGTTAACAGTTGAAAAATAAAATAAGGTTTATACTGGTTATAAAATAGACGGGAGGCTAAATATCATGAAGCACTCGGACTTTAATAACTGGCTAATCAGCCTTAAGACACTGAGT
>JANYEL010000146.1 GCA_025363155.1 Moraxellaceae bacterium | reverse complement strand
ATGATAGCTTTACTCATGTATCTTTTTGTTAATCAAGTCACACTTTGCGTGTAATCACCCTTGATAACAAACACGCCGTACCAAACAAGTGTTGCCAGAATGAGCGAAGTGATCGCAGAGCGTGTACGTAAATTCATTTTCATCATTTTCCTGAAAAGTGATGCGGTTTGGGATAAAGCAGGGTTACATTAACTTGGTTGGTACGGCGTGTTTGTTATCAAGGGTGATTACACGCAAAGTGTGACTTGATTAACAAAAAGATACATGAGTAAAGCTATCATAGGTGAATGAAAAGTATCGTTGTGATGTGGTTATCAATGGTGGGTTTTTATAGTGAGTTGTTATATTTAAAAGAGATTAGCTCAATAAGCACGAAGACTTAATGAGCTATAGCATTGCAGAGTGTTTTATTTAGAACTTAAATCAAATGCAGCGGTTAATGCCTCATGCAAACGTCCGACACTGATAATTTCCATACCTTCAATGGCTTGTTTAGGTGCATTGCCACGCGGGACAATGGCTTTTTTGAAGCCATGTTTAACAGCTTCACGTAGTCGTTCTTGTCCATTTGGAACAGGGCGAATTTCACCAGATAGACCCACTTCACCGAAGACAACGAGTTCTTGTGGTAAAGCCTTCGCTTTGATGCTGGAGGCAACAGCGAGCAATACCGCAAGGTCTGAACCTGTTTCCATGACTTTAATGCCACCAACGACATTGACGAATACATCTTGTCCATTGGTATGAATCCCGCCGTGACGATGCATAACGGCAAGCAGCATGGCGAGACGATTTTGATCGAGACCCAAAGCAACGCGACGCGGAGAACCTTGAGTGTCATCCACCAGTGCTTGCACTTCGACCAATAAGGGTCGCGTGCCTTCACGACTAATCATGACAATGCTGCCAGGAATCGCTTCATCGTAACGACTCAGAAAGATTGCAGAAGGGTTGGAAACTTCACGCAATCCGCGATCGGTCATGGCAAATACGCCGAGTTCATTGACTGCACCAAAGCGATTTTTTATCGCACGAATCATGCGAAAACGTGAGTCAGTTTCACCTTCAAAATACAACACGCAATCGACCATGTGTTCGAGTACGCGCGGCCCTGCGAGTGCGCCTTCTTTCGTCACGTGACCAACTAGAAATAAGGCAGTGCCAGTTTGTTTTGCATAACGAGTAAGTATTGCCGCTGACTCACGAATCTGCGATACGCCGCCAGGAGCGGATTGCAAGGTTTCGGTATAAAGCGTTTGAATTGAATCGAGTACAGCAACTGCTGGTTTCTCAGCACTTAATGTTGCGCAAATGGTTTCAACTGACGTTTCCGCCATGACTTTGAGTTGGTCGGTTGGCAACTCTAAACGTTTGGCGCGCATTGCAACTTGCGATAAGGATTCTTCGCCTGTGACATACAGGGCTTTTTCGCCTTGTGCCATATGTGCAGCGGTTTGCAGCAAAATTGTGGATTTACCAATCCCTGGATCTCCGCCGATCAGAACGACTGAGCCATTGACTACGCCGCCGCCCAGTACACGATCAAATTCGCTGATACCTGTGGTTAATCGAGACTCACGGCTTACAGTGATTTGATCGAGTCGCGTGACGGTTGCGGCTTGCCCTGCGTAACCGCCGCTAGTGCCCATGCTGCGTGCACGGTGTGCGGTACTTGGTTCTGGTTTGGACTCGACTAAGCAGTTCCATTCGCCGCAGTCACTGCATTGACCAGACCATTTGGGATGGTTGGTGCCGCAATGTTGACAGATGTAAAGAGTTTTAACTTTGCTCATGGCGTGCTCGGTGCAGTTGTGCTGTGTGTCGCATTTGATTTTGAGTGGCAGTGTATAACATTGTCGTTAGCCAATGTGCTCAATTGTTTTTAGAAAGAAATAGAGTGCATTGGAGGATTTTAAAGATTATTTACAGGTCAACGAGTCGCTTGCGCCATGGATAAAGGAGTATCGGTAGAGCATTTCAATAAACTGAATGTTTCGAAGAGCTCATTCTTTAAGTGAGTTAATGCTGCCATTTTTTGATCAATTTGGTCGACTTTGTTTTTTAATAATGCTTCTAGGTCAGTGCGATTAAATTTACCCTGAACTAACTCTGGGATGACTTCTTTTAATTCTAATAGTGAAAAGCCGAGCGTCTGAGCACGACGAATAAATTGAACCCGTCCAATATCTTCATTTTTATAAAATCGGTATCCATTGTGCTGACGAAGAGGGGCGCCTAATAATCCCTGCTTTTCATAATAACGAATCGTATCTGTGGTTGTTTGAGTTGCTTTAGCCAATTCGCCGATATTCATCTGCATCCCCATTTTTAGGTGAATCAAACTGCTTGACCTTGGTCTATAGACCAAGG
>JANYEL010000111.1 GCA_025363155.1 Moraxellaceae bacterium | reverse complement strand
CCGTTAGACAATGTTGCGTAGTGACTTTGGAAATCAAACATTTCGTTCATCAAGAAACGAATGTCGCGAAGAGGAGCTTTATAAGCTGGCATATGTAACCCCGTTAAGGAAGAAATAAATTGCGATAAGAATTCCGCTGGGACGAATAATAAACCCCAACATGTCTTTTTGTATAATGAATTATGTCAGAAAATGCGATTTTTGAGCCATTGCATTAATATTTAATTTATGCATTGTGTGATTTTGTGGTCAAAAAAAGCTAATTTTTGTGATTATTAGTGAGTTTTACAATTCAGCCTTGCCAGTGTTCAAGCAGTAAACTGGAGTTATTTGCCAGATAAAAAATCTGATATTCTGGCAAATAAGGGTTTTAATATTGTGAAAATCATCGCTATTGCTGAGAGGCCTTTAGAGTGAAAAATTGGTTAAGTCTGGATTTACACCATTCCAGACAAAGAACGCTTCAGCTGCTTGTCCAATCAACATGCCTAAGCCATCAGCGGTTGGTACAGCGCGTTGTTTGGCTTGATCAATGAAGCTAGATGGTTTGCCGTATGCCATTTCGTAAGCATAGTTAAAGGTTAGTATCTCGGGTAGGGCAATGCCTTCACCAGATAGGCTTGCCGAAGTTGCATTAATCACAAGGTCAAAGTGACCCGCTAATTGATCTAAAGCAGTGACATGTAATTTAGTATTTTTAATAAATGCAGATAAATCTTCGACTAGTGATTCAGCGCGCGCAAATGTGCGATTTGCGATCACGATTTCAGTTGCGCCAGCATTTGCTAATGGCAGCACTACTCCCCGCGTCGCACCGCCTGCACCTAAAATCAAAATTCGACTAGGGTTGAGTGGCCATGTTAATGCAGTCATCGCATTGACCAATCCAGCACCATCGGTATTGTCGCCGTGCAATTGACCATCTTGCATCCATAGTGTATTCACCGCGCGTGCAGCTTTGGCGCGTTCGGTTAACACGTTACATAGTGCAAAAGCTTCTTCTTTAAAGGGCACAGTAATGTTTAAACCATCACCACCTTGTGCGAAAAAATCTTTGATCGTCGATGCAAAACCATCTAATGGCGCAAGAATTCGGTCGTAGCTCAAATCAATGTGGGTCTGTCTAGCGAACGCGACATGAATTTCTGGTGAGCGACTATGGGCAATCGGATTGCCGACGACGGCGAATTTTTTCATACTATTTCGATTCCAAGTCTTTGTCGGCGCTTAACCAGTTTCGCGGTTTGAGGAAGTAAGAGGTGAGTCGTGATTCGGCCGAATCTTCTGCCCATTCAGGGCGATAATGCCAGCTCACCAAATTCGGTAAACTAACCAAAATCGATTCAATCCGTCCGCCAGTTTGCAAACCAAATAAAGTTCCTCGGTCATACACCAAGTTGTATTCCACATAACGTCCGCGGCGATACAGTTGAAATTCACGTTGATCTTCGGTGTACGGCGAGTTTTTACGTTTCTGTAGAATAGGTAAGTAGGCGCTAATAAAACCATTACCCACACTTTGCATAAATTCAAAACAGCGCGCAAAACCCCACGCATTCAAATCGTCATAAAACAAACCACCGATGCCGCGCTGTTCATCACGGTGTTTGATGTAGAAGTAGTCGTCGCACCAATTTTTATAATCTGCATAAACTGCTTCGCCAAATGGTACACATAGATCAAACGCCGCTTGATGCCATGCCACGCAATCTTCTTCGACAGGGTAATACGGTGTTAAATCAAAACCGCCGCCCATCCACCAGACCGAGTCCATGCCTTCTTTTTGCGCGACAAATAAACGGATATTGGCGTGAGTCGTTGGAACATGTGGATTCTTTGGGTGAATCACAACAGAAAGCCCGAGTGCTTGCGCTGTTGCACCTTCAATCTGCGGATGGCGAGCTGTCGCTGATGCTGGCAAATGCTTCACATCAATATGCGAAAACATGACGCCGCCTTTCTCGATCACATCGCCACCTTGCAGGACGCATGAACGACCACCACCACCTTCTGGACGTTGCCAATCATCAGCAATGAAGCGTGCAGAACCACCG
>JANYEL010000022.1 GCA_025363155.1 Moraxellaceae bacterium | reverse complement strand
ACCAGCGTTAGAAGACAGCTTATCGCGCTTTGAAAAAATTGCTGCGAATGCTGCCCATCATTTGCTTTACCTGCTGATATTTGCAGTGCCGTTGTCAGGTTATTTTTATAGTTTGGCTGCTGGTTTTCCCGTAGTTTATTTGGGCGTTTTTCCACTGCCAGTATTGATTGAACGTAATGTAGAGCTTGCAGGAACACTTAAATTGCTCCATCAAGTTTTGGTATATACCATGGCGGGGTTAGTCGTCTTACATGCTGCTGGTGCATTGAAGCATTACTTTATAGATCGTGATGGCACATTAGCAAGAATGCTGCCTTTCTTAAAACGATCAGATTCTTAGTTTTTTTGACAGACCAATTCGCAGAATTCACTGGAGTAATTCAAGATGTTGAATATTAAAAATGGTTCGAACGCAGCACTTTTTGCGGGAACGATTGCAGTGCTTTTGACAGCAACATCCGTGCAAGCCGCGCCGATTGATGCTGCGAAAAGTAATGTGACTGCAACAGGGAAACAACTTGGCGTTCCTGTGACAGGTAAATTCAAGAAAATCACAGGTGATGTGGTTTTTAATTCAGCGCAATTGGCACAGTCAAAAGCCCGCATTGATATTGATGTCGGTAGTTACGATATGGGTATGGCTGATTACAATCAGAACATTATCGGTGCAGATTGGTTTAACGCTGCGAAGTTTCCAAAATCCAGTTTTGTCTCGACAGGTATCAAGGCCGCAGGTGCGAATAGCTATACCGTCAGTGGTCAATTTACCTTGAAAGGTCGTGTGCAGGCCGTATCGTTTCCTGTGACGGTTAAAACCGAAGGCGCGAATCAGATTTTCGATGGCGTGCTGACGGTGAAACGTAATGCGTTTGGCGTTGGTTCTGGCGATTGGGCGGATACCTCCTTGGTTGCGGATGATGTAGCCATTAAATTCCATATCGCAGTCCCTGTTAAAAAATAGAGTTGTTTAAGTCATTATTGTTAGATGGTTTTATCGTTGTTTTATTAATCTTTTGAGGTGTTAGAAATGAAAAAATTACTGATTATCGGAATGGCAACCTTGTTTGCCAGCACCGCTTTTGCTAAACCAGTGACGTATAACCTTGATCCAACTCATACTTATCCTAGCTTTGAAGCGGATCACATGGGCGGTGCGTCGGTATGGCGTGGCAAGATCGACAAGTCGAGCGGTGTTGTGGTGTTTGACGCTGCCGCTAAAAAAGGTACGGTTGATGTGACCATGCAAATGGATAGCATCGATTTCGGTTTTAAACCAATGAATGATCATGCCAAAAAATCTGAACTATTTGATACTGAAAAGTTTCCAACAGCGACTTATAAAGGCAAATTAGTATTTGATGGCGATAAGCCAGTTGCTGTGGATGGTAATTTGACGCTTCATGGCGTGACGAAACCCGTCAAACTCGAAATCAAAACATGGAAGTGTTATATCAATCCGATGCTGAAAAAAGAAACCTGCGGCGCGGATGCTTATACAACGTTTAACCGTGGTGATTTCGGTGTGAGCTATGGTAAAGATTATGGATTTAACTTAGATACTAAGTTAGCTATTCAGGTTGAAGGTGTTAAAGCAGACTAATTTTTAAAAGTTATGTTTTAAACATAAAAAAAGACCGATGATTCGGTCTTTTTTATGTCTTTGAGCTAAATATAGAGCACTTTCATCACTTCATATTCAACCACACCTTTTGGTGTTTCGATTTTCGCTTCATCACCTTCGCGCTTGCCGATAAGCCCACGAGCGATCGGGGAGTTCAGTGAAATTTTATTCAGTTTAAAATCCGCTTCGTCGTCACCAACGATTTTATATTGCTTGCGCTCTTCAGTTTCTAGATTTTCAATCTCAACCGTCACACCAAACACCACACGCCCGTCTTGCAGAACTTTCGCCATCTCAATCACTTCAGCGGCAGAAAGCTTCGCTTCAACTTCTCGAATGCGTCCTTCACAGAAACTTTGTTGTTCCTTGGCAGCGTGGTACTCAGCATTTTCTTTTAAGTCGCCATGCGCACGTGCTTCAGCAATGGACGCGATGATGCGTGGACGCTCGACACTTTTACGTTCTTGCAATTCGATGGTGAGTGCAAGATGACCTTCAGGGGTCATTGGATACCGTTGAACCATTTTAAAATTTCCATATATAACATGCAGATGGCGGAAGAGCTTCGGTGAAGAAGTCGTTCCGCCATGTGGTGTACTCAATTGATGAACTTGAGCGGTCTTGTTTTAGTCTTTGTTGGCTTGTGCATGTAAGTCTTGTAGACGATACACATCCAACGGCAACGGGATACTCATTGCCTGACAGACTGCATCCGCACCGCTAATCGTCGTGGTGTAATACACTTTCCCTTGTAGTGCACTGCGACGAATCGAGAAGGAATCTTGCTGTGCTTGCTTGCCTTCTGTGGTGTTGATAATGAGGTGAATTTCCCCATTTTTCAAGCGATCAACGATGTGTGGACGACCTTCGGTGACTTTGTTAATGCGCTCACAGGCAATGCCTTGTTCATTCAATAACTTATAGCTACCACCAGTCGCAACAAGTGTAAAGCCTAGCGCTTGCAATTTACGTGCAATATCTGGCAATGCCGCTTTATCGCTATCACGAACAGACAAGAATGCACGTTTCACTTCACCAGCGACAGGTTTGCCCGGTAAGCGTTCGTTACTGCCGAGTACGGCTTTGTAGAACGCTTCGCCAAAGGTTTTACCGACACCCATGACTTCGCCAGTCGATTTCATTTCAGGTCCGAGGATTGGATCAACGCCCGGGAACTTATTGAATGGGAATACCGCTTCTTTCACTGAGTAGAAATCTGGAATCACTTCAGCCGTGAAACCTTG
Organism: Moraxellaceae bacterium; assembly: GCA_025363155.1. Classification (GTDB taxonomy): domain Bacteria; phylum Pseudomonadota; class Gammaproteobacteria; order Pseudomonadales; family Moraxellaceae; genus Aquirhabdus. The sequence goes on along the minus strand of JANYEL010000022.1, from coordinate 14,347 downwards.
GCTTTTCAGGGTTTGACCCGCCATGCAACGCGAAGCAATTTTCGCCAAACTCACGCCGATTGCTTTAGAGACAAACGGAATGGTACGCGATGCACGTGGATTCACTTCGAGGACATAAACGTCCGTGCCTTTGACTGCGAACTGCACGTTCATCAAGCCAATCACACCGAGTTCACGCGCCATGGCCACAGTTTGTGCGCGCATGACATCTTGAATTTCAGGTGAGAGTGAGTACGGTGGCAATGAACATGCTGAGTCACCTGAGTGAACGCCTGCTTGTTCGATATGCTGCATGATGCCGCCAATCACAACATCTACGCCATCAGAAACACAGTCCACATCGACTTCAATCGCATCATCAAGGAAGCGGTCGAGGAGGACAGGTGAGTCGTTGGAGGCGGTGACTGCGTCACGCAAATAGCGTTTTAATTCGTCTTCGTTATAGACGATTTCCATCGCACGACCACCGAGGACGTAGGACGGACGCACAACGAGTGGATAGCCAACTTTTTCTGCGGCCAATAAACCTTCCTCGGCACTCCGCACGATACGGTTTGGTGGCTGCAACAGGTTCAGGCGAATGACCATTTGTTGGAAACGTTCACGATCTTCAGCGCGGTCAATCGCATCTGGCGATGTCCCGATAATGGGAACGCCCGCTTCTTCAAGCGCACGCGCCAGTTTCAATGGGGTTTGACCGCCGTACTGCACGATCACGCCTTTAGGCTTTTCAATACGTGCAATTTCAAGCACGTCTTCAAGCGTCACAGGTTCAAAGTACAAACGATCTGAGGTGTCGTAATCAGTCGAAACGGTTTCAGGATTACAGTTGACCATGATGGTTTCATAACCATCATCGCGCATCGCGAGTGCCGCGTGAACGCAGCAATAGTCAAACTCAATGCCTTGACCAATACGATTTGGTCCGCCGCCGAGTACCATGATTTTGTCACGGGTCGATGGGTTCGCTTCGCATTCGTCTTCATAGGTTGAATACATGTATGCGGTGCTGGTTTCAAACTCAGCCGCACAGGTATCCACGCGTTTGTAGACTGGATAAACACCCAGCGACCAACGTTGTTTACGCAATTGTTTTTGCGAAATACCGAGCAGTGACGCCAAGCGCAAGTCAGACAACCCTTTGCGTTTGTAACGACGCATATTGTCGTAGGTCAGACCTGCAACGCCGAGTTGTTCCACTTCAGTTTCAGTTTTGATAATGTCTTCGATTTGGATCAAGAACCATTTATCAATCGCAGTATATTCATAAACTTGATCTAAGCTCATGCCATGACGGAATGCATCCGCAATGTACCAAATTCGCTCTGCGCCCGGAACTTTCAGTTCTAAGCGGAGTTTGTCGAGTGCGCCTTCGGTGCCGAGTGCGATTTTTGGTGTGAAACCATCCACGCCAACTTCCAATCCGCGCAACGCTTTTTGCATCGACTCTTGGAAGGTACGACCAATCGCCATGACTTCGCCGACTGACTTCATTTGCGTGGTCAGCACAGCATCGGCTTGTGGGAATTTTTCAAAGTTGAAGCGTGGAATCTTGGTCACGACATAGTCGATTGATGGCTCAAAACTCGCTGGCGTTGCGCCACCCGTGATGTCGTTTTTCAACTCATCAAGGGTGAATCCAACCGCCAATTTCGCAGCGATCTTGGCAATCGGGAAACCCGTTGCTTTCGATGCCAATGCCGATGAACGTGACACGCGTGGGTTCATTTCAATGACGACCATACGGCCATCCACTGGGCTGATCCCAAACTGTACGTTTGAGCCGCCTGTTTCCACGCCAATTTCACGCAATACAGCGATCGATGCATTACGCATCAATTGATATTCTTTATCGGTCAATGTTTGTGCGGGCGCAACCGTGATCGAGTCACCCGTATGCACGCCCATGGGATCAAAATTTTCAATCGCACAGACGATAATGCAGTTGTCGTTTTTGTCACGAACCACTTCCATTTCGTATTCTTTCCAACCAATCAACGACTCATCAATGAGCAATTGTTTAGTCGGGGAGAGGTCAAAACCGCGTTCGCAGATTTCGATGAACTCTTCACGATTGTAAGCGATCCCGCCACCTGAACCACCCATGGTGAAGGATGGACGGATGATACATGGGAAGCCCATGTCGAGTTGGATTTTGAACGCTTCTTCCATGTTTTCAGCAACCGCTGCGCGTGGACATTCGAGTCCAATACGGCGCATCGCTTGATCAAACAGTTTGCGGTCTTCAGCCATTTCGATCGAGTCTTTGCTCGCACCGATCAGCTCAACATTGAATTTTTCCAAAATGCCATTGGCATCGAGTGCCAACGCACAGTTCAGTGCAGTTTGACCACCCATGGTTGGGAGGACTGCATCTGGACGTTCTTTTTCAATAATCTGTGCAACCGTCTGCCATGTGATCGGTTCGATGTACGTCGAATCCGCCATCGCAGGGTCGGTCATGATGGTCGCAGGATTGGAGTTGACCAAAATCACGCGGTAGCCTTCTTCACGCAGCGCTTTACACGCTTGTGCGCCTGAGTAGTCAAACTCACACGCTTGACCAATCACGATTGGCCCAGCGCCAATAATCAGAATGCTTTTTATGTCGGTACGTTTTGGCATGATTTAAGCTCCTTTTCCATTAACTGGTTTGGTTGCAGCGTGAGCTTGCATCAAGTCAATAAAGTGATTAAATAATGGCGCACAATCATGTGGACCCGGACTTGCTTCAGGATGACCTTGGAAGCTAAATGCAGGTTTGCTGTTGTGATGAATGCCTTGGTTCGAGCCGTCAAACAATGAACGATGGGTCACGCGCAAAGTCGATGGCAATGTCGCTTCATCCACCGCAAAACCGTGGTTTTGGCTGGTGATCATCACGATGTTGCGATCAATATCCTGCACAGGATGATTCGCACCATGATGACCAAACTTCATTTTGAGTGTTTTTGCACCCATTGCTAAGCCGAGAATTTGATGACCTAAGCAAATGCCGAATAGCGGTAAATCTGTGGTTTCAACGATGGTACGAACGGCTTCAATCGCATAAGTACACGCTGACGGATCGCCAGGGCCGTTCGACAAGAACACGCCATCTGGGTTCATTGCCAATACTTCAGCAGCGGTGGTTTCAGCAGGAACAACCGTCAAGCGACAACCGCGATCAACGAGCATACGAAGGATGTTGGTTTTGACGCCGTAATCGTAAGCAACCACATGGAATTGTTCGTTGGTCAAAGGCGTGAAACCTTTATTCAACTGCCATGAACCTGAAGTCCACTCAAAGCCTTCTGGGTCGCAGCAGACTTTTGCTAAGTCCATGCCGTCAATGCCAGCAAAACCGCGAGCCGCAGCAAGTGCCGCTTCTGGCGTCGCATCTTTACCCGTCAAAATCGCGCTGCTTTGTGCGCCAGTGGTCCGCAGAATACGCGTCAATTTACGCGTATCAATGTCTGCAATCGCCACAATGTTGTTGGCTTTTAAATATTCATCGAGCGACTGTGTCGAGCGGAAGTTGCTCGCCATCAGAGGCAAATCACGAATGACCAAACCTGCCGCCCAGACTTTGCTGATACGACCAGATTCGCAGTCTTCCGCGTTAATGCCTGTATTACCAATATGAGGGTAAGTCAGCGTCACGATTTGCTGCGCATAACTTGGATCGGTGAGGATTTCTTGATAGCCAGTCATGGCTGTATTGAAAACGATTTCACCAGAGGTGAGGCCGTCTGCACCAATGGATTGACCACGGAAAATGGTTCCATCTGCTAGGGCTAATATGGCGGGTGTGTGCAAGTCTAACCTCCGATTCTGTCTTTGCTTCGAGAGCATCCGCATTAGCATGCAAGGGCGGCAATACTAAAATGCGGTTGTAAAAAACGAGCAGTTACTGTGACCAATCAGCGCCGTGGCCTTGTTTATGAACAAGACGCGCCAAAAGGGAAGGCTTATATTGAAAATCTATGCCTTCTAGTCTGCTCGTTTGAGATTAGGTGGATATTCTACGGATTTTCGGCTTTCTTGTCTACGATTCATTCAGGAAACTGATTCTATTTTGGGGCGTCTGGCACGAGTCGAATCGTCCAACCCATTGAATCATGGAAGTCGGCTTGTGGCTTGGGGTGATGAACGGCAAGGTATTGTAATGAATCTGCTGTTTTGATGACGGCGGTGAGTCCGAGTTGGATTTCTTGATCTACGAGTTTTAGTGCATTCAAATCAATTTTTGCGGTAATCGTGCGATCTTCGATTTCAAATTGAATGAGCGCAGGTTCAAGCACGCGAAGTGGCGGCATATCATTGGGTGTGCGGTAATCAGTAAAGCGATACAGATTCCATGTAAGCGACGGTGATAAGTTGACTTCAAAGTAACTGCGTTGATTTGGGCTGCTGATAAAAGCCTCAAAGCAGGTGTTTTCCCAAAGGTAGTCACAGCGTTCTGATTTTTGCTGTTCTGGCCAATCGACTTCATGGTGTGGATCATTCACTTGGAATTTTAATGTCAGAATGGCTGCGTTGAGGAATGCAAACGCGTTCACAGAATATTTGTTGGTGCCAATATTTTTTTCTAAATCAAAGGGAATTAAAGGATGGCAGCGTGTCATTATTTGGCTCAGCGTGTATGATCTTTAAAGGTTTCGCTTCATTCTTGGACTGCGGCAGTTTCGGGAATGTTATCACAATGATTTAATTGCGAGGTGTGCGATATGAAAATGTTAAAAATATTCACAGTTTTGGCAACGACTGTTTGGTTGGCAAGCTGTGCAGTGTATACGCCGCACGGTGCAGTTGTGGTCGATCCATTGGCGCATTCGCATTCAGGATCATCAGGCGGTGGTTTCTGCCCACCGGGTCAAGCCAAGAAAGGCAATTGCTAATCTAGCGTTTGGGTAGTTTGTGATTAAGAAAGCCTCGGTCATTATGATCGAGGCTTTTTTACGAGGTGCGATTTAGTGGGAATGAGTGGGTAACACGGCTTTTCTTAAGACTGCCGCATAACCGTTACTTTGTGAACCTGCGGGCAAGGTGTCCAAAAGAGTTCCTCAAACACCCGATAAACATTACTTAAAAATAATATAAAATAATATTTGTAATGTTTCGAATAATTAAATATTATATCTTTAGTGTAATAAAATTTATCCTTGCGCTGATTCCCATAGGTACAAATATGAACAAGCCACAATCACTGCCACATCCTGACACGTTAGCGAATACTCATGAGGTCTTTAATCAAACACCTCCTCTAGTCAATTACAACGCGTATGAAGGAGACTCTGCACTTAAAGAAGCAGTAGTGCGTGAGGGCGCAGCTTGGGCAATTCCGCAGATATCTGCCCATGGTGCTCGTACAGGCAGTGCAGAAGTGATTGAATGGGGCTATCAGGCTAATGAGTTTCAGCCACAATTCCATAGCCATGATCGTTTAGGCAACCGCGTAGATCTGGTCAAATATCATGATGGATACCATAATTTGATGGCCTTGTCCCTAGAGTCAGGCTTTCATGCATTGCCATGGACTGATCCAAAGCCGGGTGCTCATGTAGCACGTGCAGCGATGGGGATCCTACAGGGTCAGGTGGATGCAGGGCATGGTTGCCCTTTAACAATGACATTTGCATCAGTTCCTGCCATTAAAACAACGTCCTCACTTGCGACTGAGTGGCTGCCTAAAATACTGGCTCATGGCTATGATCCGCGCAATGTGCCCCATATGGAGAAAACAGCGCTCACAATCGGGATGGGGATGACCGAGAAACAAGGCGGATCGGATGTCCGTGCAAATACCACTCGCGCCTATCCATTAGGGAAAGAAGGCTCAGGCGAAGCCTATGAGTTGATTGGTCACAAATGGTTTACTTCAGCACCCATGTGTGATGCTTTCTTAATGCTTGCCCAATCAAATGGCGGCCTATCTTGTTTCTTGGTACCGCGTTGGAAACCAGATGGTACGAAGAATCCAATGCAAGTGCAGCGCTTGAAAAACAAGATGGGTAATGTGTCTAACGCTTCGTCAGAAATTGAATTGCGTGGTGCGTTGGGCTGGATGCTGGGCGAGGAAGGCCGTGGCGTGCCTACGATCATCGAGATGGTTTCGATGACTCGCTTTGATTGCATGGTGGGATCGACGTCCAGTATGCGCCATGCCACAGCTCAGGCGATTCATCACGCCAATCATCGAAGTGCATTTGGCGGTAAGCTCATTGAACAACCTGCAATGCAAAACGTGCTCGCTGATCTTCAACTTGAAGTCGAAGGTTCTTTAGCCATGACGATGCGTATGGCGCGTGCATTAGACAACTCCCATGACGAACAAGAGAAACAACTTCTACGTCTTGGTTTACCCGCAGGTAAATATTGGATCTGTAAACGCAATCCAAACCATGCCTATGAGGCCATGGAGTGTATTGGCGGAAATGGCGTCATGGACGATTTCATCATGGCGCGTCTCTACCGTGATGCCCCGATTAATGCAATCTGGGAAGGTTCAGGGAATGTCCAAGCGCTGGATATGCTGCGTGCAATGGCAAAACAACCTGATGCCGTACATGTCTGGTTTGCTGAACTTGAGAAAACTGCACGCGCCCATGCTCTATTGGATGAAAGCGTGAAAAAACTTCGTAATGAGTTTAATGATTTTGGCGATATGCAATATCGGGCGCGCCATATCGTTGAGTTGATGTCATTGACGATGCAATCAAGCCTGTTGGTACAGGCTGGAAATCACAAAGTATCTGATGCGTTCATTGAGTCACGTCTCGGAGCGCATGGTGAACGTAATTATGGCACTTTACCACGCGGTATCGATTGTCAGCATTTGATTGATCGCGGTAATCCACTGACGATGTAGTTTTTCAAATACCAAGATATGAGCTTTTAGTTCGCCATCATCTGAGTTTATTCGGTCTATTTTTGATAATTCAATTGAGGAAGATGAATCATGCAAGCGATTAAGGAAATCAATACACCCGTTTATGCTGGTTTCCCTGTACGGCGCATGGATTTTGATTTTGCAGAGCTGCAAAACAAATATATCTATGATAATCAACCCGCGATGAGCATGTTTTTAACTGCTATGCAGTCGTTTTTTCCAGATGGCGAGCAGTTCTTTATTGATAGCGTACGGCATTTTCGCAATCAAATTGTCGATGTGCAATTACAAAAAGATATCGGCTCATTCATTGGTCAAGAGGCCATGCATGGTAAAGAGCATCGTGCTGCCAATGACGCATTGCTCGAACATGGCGTTGATGTCAGTGGGTTAATTGCGCAAATGAATGTGGTATGGGGTTTAGTGAAAAAACATACTTCACCAAAGTTCCAATTGGCGATGACTGCTTCATTGGAGCATTTCACCGCCGTTATGGGCAGTGCCATGCTGCGTAATGAAGTCTTTATCGATGGTTTTAATGACCCGATTTTTAAAAATTTGACTCGCTGGCATGCGATTGAGGAATGTGAACACAAATCTGTGGCATTTGATACTTACTCGGCCGTGGGAGGAGACTTTCCTGAACGAGTTGTCGCCATGCTAATCAGCTCTTTAGGAATCGCTATCGTGTTTTCTGCATCAACAGCTTATTTGCTTAAACGAGATACTCAGCTCACCAATCTACGCTCTTGGAAACATCTTGGACGGACTCTTTTTGGACGCCGTCAAGGTTTGTTTAATTCAACTTTGTCGGAATATTTGGATTGGTTCCATCCGAAATTTCATCCTAAGCATCATGACACCCGTGATTTGGAACGATATTGGAAGACCCAACTCATGCTTAATTAAGTGCCCAAAAGATATTCTTTTATAAATTTAACTTTAATTGAGATCCATCATGAATAAGCGCACCAGTGTTATCGATTTATTCAGTCGTGAAGAAATCGCTCTACTCACCCAAAAGTCCGATCTAATGGGCGCTTTAGCTGTTGGGTTCACTTGGGCCGTGATCGGGCTTACCTTTGCAGGGGTGGCGTTCTCATGGTCGTATTTAGACATCGCTGGCAAATTATTGGTGAGTATTTTAGCGCTCATCATTTTGGCGGGGCGTCAACTCGCGCTCGGCATCCTCACTCACGATGCTGCGCATGGCAGTTTATTTAAAACCAAATGGATGAATGACACACTTGTCGATTGGCTTTGTGCTCGTCCAGTCTGGAATAACCTGCACAACTATCGTCCGTATCACTTGAAACACCACGCCAAGACCTCAACCCCAGACGACCCTGATTTGCCACTCGTAGCGGGACTGCCGACCACCAAGGCTTCACTCATCCGTAAGTTCTCCCGAGATATTTTCGGGATTACGGGACTCAAATTTGTCGCAGGTCGTTTTTTGATGGATATGGGTTTTATTGAATGGACAGTGACTAATGAGATTAAACGAATTCCACAACACGGGCGCAGTCTGCTTGATTATCCCGTTCGCTTTATAAAAAACAGTGGCGCTGCGATCATCATGAATACGATTCTGTTCTCTGTGTTGTGGGCTAGTGGTCATCCTGAGCTTTATGGGTTGTGGCTATTGGCTTATGTCACGCCATTTCCCCTTTTTATTCGCGTGCGTTCCATGGCTGAACACGCGGATCGAGAGGAATCGACCGATGTGCTTAAAAATACTCGCACGACCAAGGCTGGGTTTGTTGCCCGCGCATTAGTTGCTCCGATTAATGTCAACTTTCATATCGAACATCATCTGATGGCATCTGTGCCGTATTTTCGCCTGCCAAAAATGTATCAAATGTTACGTGAACGAAACTATGTACTTGAAGCACCTGGATACTTAGAGGTTCTCAATAAGTTATCGAACAAGCCTAAAGAAACTCAATCAAGCCCTCAGTAGTCGATCAAACTTTTCTAAAGAGAGAACTATTCCATGGGCACCCTCGGAGTATGCGTTCGTTTCATCTGAGTAGACGGAACAACCACGAAGCCGTCTTGACGGAGTTGATGCCAGATAACCTTACCCACTTCATCAAATTTACGCACTACTTTAAAAAAATTATCCCGAGCCTTAGTCTCGACTAATGGTTCGGGTAATAAAGGATCAAAGACCACTTGATGAATTGCAGAACTTCCCATGATTAAAGATTCACGTGCAGCTTTATCCAAAGATAATTGATCCGCATTTGTCATCCATGTTTCTAGTTTTTCGCTTAATACTCGGTAGCTTTTCATAAGAGCATCGCCATCCCAGAGTTGCTGAATTCGTGACTTGATCGCAGCTTCAAACCCACTGGAACGGGTAATAATAGCCCCAGACTCAACTCCCAGATGTTTAAGTTGATCCATGACTACGGTAAGATCAGGATCAATATTATCTGGTCTGATGTATAGGCCTTTTTCGAGTTCACGAAAGCCAAGCATTTTCAGCGCACGTTCACGTCGCAGTAAAGCAGTTCTATCAACTCGGCCTAAAGTCGCAGTAAAAACCGTAATATAGTCTCCAGACCATGCGCGAATAGTACGATCTATCGTGCGCCTTGCAGACACCTCATCTGCTAACTCAATCGCGTTTGGACCGAGTTGATAAACACCACGCTCAACACTCTTAATCAAACCATCTGCAAGTAAGCGCGTCAAAGCCACTCTTGAGCTCGTTTCGCCAATATTAAATAGTCGACATGCCGCAACTGCCTCTTTTGCAGACAACGGTAAATCATTGCTGGCTAAGACTAAATCTAGAATTAGTTTTTTGGGAGTGATCTTCATTGATAGGGCTGATTGTTCATAAATTATGGCTAAAGGATAGCATAAGTAGTGATATTCAATAAAAAGCTCTATTCAGTTGAAAGGCGGTTTTATTGTTCAGATCAATTAGATTTTACTGACTAATCCCAACCTGAACTTCTAATCGTCCTTGCTGCACCCGCAAACCACGAATCTCAAATTGATTGACCAATTGCTGCATGAGTTCACGGCTTTCTCTCAGAATATTCAAACCAGGGAGTACGCTAAAGTCAGTCAGATTGAGTAGCTTATCGAGCATCCATGAGCGGTTGTTGAGGAAATCAATAAATCCTGCTTTATCTAAGTCAATATTCCACACGCGATGGTCTTCTTGTTGGATTCCTGGAATGTCGCGAATAATGTGATTAATCAGTGAGGGAATCGGCAGGCTATTCACCACGTCAAATGCTTTGCTAGTGACTTTCTTGGTGATCCAATTGGCGACAATATTAGCATCGCGTATTTGAAAATCTAGGCTTTCATCAACTTGGCGAAGGCGTAATAGTTTCTTTGTGCTGATGTCGCATTCAAGTACGTTGAAGTCGAGATGGAGTGTGTAAATTGCGCGTTTGTAATGACCTTTTACGGTGATCTGAAGACGATCTTCACCGCATTCTATCGCGACTTGGTCGAGGTCTTGGTTTTGTTCAATGCGTTGTTTGATCTGTTTGTTGAGCAGTGCTTCGGGTAACGGTAGGGTGAGGGTGGTGTTCCCAAGGAATGTACGTGCCATGATGAGGGCAACATCACGGGTAGTTTCAGTGGTACTACTTACAACACCGCGAACGGCATCGGTGGTGAAGTTGGCGGCATCAATTGCACCACGCGCAGCACCTGTAGTCACTACGACGGCGGCATTAAAAGCAGCATCGGCGGCAATGCCTGCGACACCAACCACATCGCGGGTGACATCGGTTGCCAAGTCTGCAACATCGCGGGCGTGCTTGAGGGTTTGGCTGAGTAGGTTTCTATTGCGTGATTTACGTTTTGGAGCTTGATTATCATCTGAGTGGTTGGTTGTGGTGTTATCACTCATGTGAGCTCTCCAATGTACGGCGATTAGGTTCCATTTTTCTATATGTTACATCCATTTTTATAAATTGTGTCTTAAATCACTGCTGTAGTTTATTTTGATGGAAATTCTTTTGGAACTTGTAATCTTTAGTAATAAGAAGAGTCTAATCATAAAGATTGCAGGAAGATTATGTCGACTGCAGCGAGTGAGCGGATGTTTGGCTCCACAGTTAGTTGTTCAATCAAAAAAATAAGGCTAATTGATGATGGTAATAGATTTTTTTAGATTTAACGCTAACTTAGATAATTAGGCGAATAGTTTCATACTCTTAAAATGAGCACTCAAATGTCCAAGTTTAAACGTAATCATCGTAAGCCACTCATGGATGCGCATTGGTGTCGTGCAATGGCAACTTTATTGGTATCTGGATTGAGTGCCGAGCAAACGTTTATTGCGCTGAAAGGACAAGCTGAGCGTAATCACCAACTCGCACACGCTTGTAGCAAAGCTTTAGTTGATATTGAGCAGGGCGCATGTTTTGTAAATGCATTAGCGCAACACAACTTCTTTAATCGATATCAGCTGGAGCAAGTAAAGATTGGTGAGTTTTCAGGCAGTTTACCCATGACGTTAATCAATATTGCCAATCGTTTGAATCGACAACATGAACGTAATCAAAAATTAAAAACACAGCTAAAGCTCTCGCAGGCGGTTATTGTGATTGGACTTATTGCAGGTGCAGCATTAACAGCTGCAAAAGGTGGCAGTTATTTCCATGAAATTGTTGGTTTGATCATCGTTGTGATCGTGACTAAGTCGCTTTATAAGATGTTAGAAATAGACGTTTTTTATTTCTTAGCGGGTGCGTGGAAACGTCCTGTTTTAATGAATAATGTAAGTGCTCTTAAACGTCTATTTGAATATTATTGGTACTCATTATTAACTGCACAACTTGAGGCGGGGATTGATCCAGTTCATGCGCTCAAGAATCTCTGTGATCTATTTCCATCAGCTTTACTTCAAAGTAATACTAGAATCTGTCAACGAAGCTTAGAAAAGGGTAGTTCCTTGGTTGCTGCTTTATCACAAGCACAGTTGATATTAACGAGTGAGATGAAACAGACTTTATGGACTGGTGAGAAAACTGGAATTTTAGCACCGACGCTTAAGTATCATTTGGAGTTGGAAGAAAAGCGGCTAGAGATTGTTACAGCGACATTCTATGAGTGGTTGCCGAGATTTTATTATGTGATGGCATTGGGCGTAGTGCTGCATTTTATGATTTGAGTGGTGGGTTGCGTGCATAAGTTGGGCGGCGTATTTGTAGGTTGGTGCTGAGGAACGAAGCCCAACGATTAAGAAAGCATAATTTACTTACGCTATTGAGAAGACTTTGTAATTCATGTTGGGCTTCCTGCGTCAGCACCAACCTACGAAGCCCAACTTACGCGTTTGTAATAAGCAGGGTTGCATATACGCAACAAATGAGAAAACGTTTTTTTTAAATAATTGAACAGGTAAATTAGTTAATGTCAGTAAATACAATTAAGTATCAAGTAATGAAGGCAAGTCTAGATACTCAAGGTGGTTCTGTTATATCGATTTCAGGGCCTTGGGGGATAGGAAAAACTCATTTCTGGCGCAAGTTCATGGAAGAAAATAATAAGGATTTGCGAATCCAAAGATATAGTTATGTGTCTCTTTTCGGAATAGATTCTTTGGATAATCTAAAGTTTTCTATAGCTTCGGAAGTTAGTTCAAATACTTTTGTTGATAATCTTAAAAGTAGAAAGTTTGAGATTCCTATTTGGATAAAAAAATTAACTCATAATTTGAGTACAGTTAATTTAAAAGGGGTAAATATAAGCGGGGGACTTTTATCAAAGTTTCTTTTTGAACAAGTAGAGGATTCAATTATCTGTATTGATGATTTTGAACGACTTTCTGAGAAGTTGAAAATCAAGGATGTGATGGGGTTAGTGAATTACTTGAAGGACCGAAAAAATTGTAAAGTAGTTTTGATTTTGCATGAACTAAAAGCAGATAAGTCATTCCAAGAGTACAAAGAAAAAATTATTGATGAATATATTTCTATAGATAATTGTAGGGAAGTTGTAGAAAGTATAGGTGAACATCGATCTAGTTTAATTGCTGATGATTTTAAGTCGTTTTATGACGTATTTGATGTCAAAAATTTGCGCTTTTATTCCAAAGTCATGCGTCTATTTTTACAAATAGAAAGTAAATTACCTAGGGAAATTACCGATTTTAGCTTGTCCGAAATACTTAAATCTCTTTTTATTTTTCAATTGGTCATAGAACTTAAAGATTTTCAACTAGAAAAATCTGATCTTGATCAATTGAGTAGAGAATATATGTTGTCTCAGATAAATGAAACTGAAGAAAAGTCTGATATTGATTTGCTTAGAGAAGATGTCATAAAAAAAATTCACGATTTTTATGGATACTTTACGATGGGGGAGTGGCAGAATGCTGTTTTTAATATTTTATACAAACATGAGGAACTTAATGTAAGTGCGATAGATGATTTGATTCAAAAAGATGTGCTAAGCGAAACACATATAAAAAACCAAGCGAAGCTAAAAGCGTTGGTTAGTCAATTCTATAACTTCGAGTTTGATGAAAGTTTTTCCAACGATCTTGCAGTTGCAGCCAAAGCCAATATTCATAATGAAAACTTATTAAACCTAAGTTGGTACTGTCAGATTCTAGAAGAATTAGGACAATATGATTTAGCTAAAAGTATTGAAGATGAAGTTAAGAACAATCTTAATAATAAGATTTCTAGTACCGATGGGAGGGGGAGTCTCGATGATTACTTCCCATTTGAACGCGGCGAAGAGTGTCGTTTTCGACCTTATGTTCAAGATTGTTTAAATGGTGCTAAGTCTAAAATTACATTGTATGCAGTTATGTCAAGATATTACGAGGAACGTTCGTTTAATCCCGATTTAGATAGAGCTGTTTTAGACTCGTCAACAAAAGAAGATTGGCGGAAGTTAATTTGGGATGAGGTTAAAACTGATCGTAGCCGATTTATAGGGATAGTATTAAGGGAGCGAATATCTTCGCCTGAAAAGCATATTGAAATACACAAATGGATTTTAGAAATTTTACATGAGAAGTCTCTAGAATCTAAAGAGCTTGGATTAGCTATAAATCATTGGCTTTCAATAAAAGATAAATGATGAAGTAGGCCAAACAAAAAAAAGCCCCCACTCATCAGAGCAGGGGCTTTTTTCAAACCAGTCAGCGATTAGCCGCCGAATTGGTTCATCGTGTTTTTAGAGTCATCACCAGCTTTCAGAGCTTGGTCGCCAGCGAAGATTTCTTTGTGATCATCACCGATGTCAGAACCAGCCATCGCTTGGTGCTTAACACATGCAACGCCTTCACGGATTTCTTTACGTTGTACGCCACCAACATAAGCCAACATGCCTTGGTCGCCGAAGTAACCTTTTGCAAGCTCATGAGTAGACAGAGCAGCAGTGTGGTAAGTAGGCAGAGTGATCAAGTGATGGAAAATACCCGCTTCACGTGATGAGTCAGCTTGGAACGTACGGATACGTTCGTCAGCAACTTGTGCCAAT
>JANYEL010000021.1 GCA_025363155.1 Moraxellaceae bacterium | reverse complement strand
CGATGCGCGCCACTTTCAAATTTTAAGCGACCATACACACCATCGCCTTCGATACGTGCAATGATTTCTTTATAACCACCATGTTCGCCTTGGTTTTCAGAAAGAACTTCCAAACTCCAACGCATCTTTTCAGCAAATCTCGAATACATTCGAAATAAGTCACCCGAAAAAATCGCCGCTTCATCACCACCAGTCCCAGCACGAATCTCCAAAAACGCAGAGTTCTGATCGCTCGGATCTTTGGGAATCATGAGGATGTTTAATTCATTGGTATATTCAATGATCCGCGCTTCAGCATCACGCTTTTCTTCCTGCGCCATATCACGCATGTCTTTGTCGCTGCTGGAATCTTTGATCATCTCTTCAGCAGTTTTAATATCCGCTTCCGTTTGGGCAAATAATCCCCAAACACGCACGAGTTCCTCTAAATCACGATGCTCACGTGACAGCGCGCGAAAACGATCATTATCGCTAATGACGCTACTATCTGACAGTAAGGCATTAAGTTCTTCAAAACGATCAGTCAGTTGGTCTAAACGTAGGCGAAGCGAAGGCTTCATGTGCGGGCATCCAAATCTGTTTAAGATATTAATAAAAAATTGAACCAGTCCGATACCATTCAACAAACTGGTTGCTTAAGCTTTGCTATTTATTTTTTATTAAAAAATATCAAGGGCGCATAGTTTGACAGCATCCGAGGATCGGTGCAAATCAGGTCGCATCGTTTCTTGTGAAATATAACTATCCAATCCGACGCTTTAACCCTTTAGTTTGAATCACACGCGTTGCAATTTCTTCGACCGACATCTCTGAAATATTCAAACTTGGAATGCCTTCACTGATGTAAATGCCCTGAATCGCTCGCAACTCCATTTGGCACTGCTGATAACTCGCATAACGACTACCCGCTTTGCGCTCATTGCGAATCGCGACCAGACGCTCAGGATCAATCATCAAACCGAATAGCTTATTCTTATATTCTTTAAGTACTTTTGGCAGACGATTATCATCCAAATCATCTTCAGTAATTGGATAATTAGCCGCGCGAATACCAAACTGCAGTGCCATATAAATACAGGTTGGTGTTTTGCCTGAACGGGATACGCCGATTAAAATAATATCGGCCATATCATATTGCCGCGTACGCGCACCATCATCGTTATCTAAGGCAAAATGAACCGCATCAATCCGCGATTTATAATCCAGCGAATCGACCATGCCATGACTACTGCCTACGATTGGTTGAGCGGGGACACCAAGCTCAGTCGAAATCTTACTGAGTATTCCTTCAAACACATCCAAATTACACGCTGCCGCTGTATTGATAATATCGCGCAGCACAGGATCGACCAAAGTATCAAACACCAACGGCGGCAGTGCGTCATCTTGCGCTGCTTGGTTAATCAAGCCCACCGCATCAAATGCACTCGCCTCATTATCCACATACGGCAAAATTCGCATATCAAACTTAACTTGCGGAAACTGCGACAACAAGGAATGTCCCAGTGTCTCCGCAGTAATCGCAGTACCATCAGAGATAAAGAATACAGTTCGGTGTTGTTTTTCGGTTTCAGGAGTCGGTGTATTGGATGATTCAGTCATAGCGGAGACCAGCAAATAGATGAGTTACTATAGCCTTAACGCCCATGTTTTTACTATGCTTAATTCATAAAAACCGTCTTCAAATCACTTTTTGCTTATCCATAAAAAAGACCCTCACAAGGAAAGTCTTTTTTAACTATGAATCGATCAACCTAAAAATAGCTTACTTTGAAGCCTGTTGCTGAATCCAAAGTTTGAACTGCTTTTGATCCTCAGCACTTGCTTTCGACCACTGTGTCTTCAATGCATCTAATGGCTGAATTTGAGTCTCAACACCACTCGAAGTTAAATGATTAATACCTTGCATGACTCCGCCCAACAACGATGTATTCACGAGAACGGCACCTTGTTGCGAGGCAACAACTTGACCACTGGTCGTACTAATCTTCAATGTGGGTTGTTTCACAAATGCCAATGCTTCTTCGCGTGAAGTTGGCTCAGGCTGCCATCCCAACACGTAGGATTGCTGATCTGCAAGCACCACTTTAATCGTCACACCTTTAGAACGCACGACATCAAAGTCATCGCCGTTGATTTGAAATAAACGATCATAACGCGCCATGATCGTATGCTCACCCGCAGGTAGCTGAAAAGACGATTTTTTACGCGCAAATAGTCCTGTATTTCCTGTTTCTTGCCCATCGACACCAAGCACTATCACATTTTCAGGGAATGATACTTCGGCAGCCGCAAACGCGGTATTGATCATGAGAGTGCTACAGGTCATTACACCCATCATTGCAAACAATGGGCGTACTTTTGATAAAGAAAATACAGGTCGTTGATTCAAAAACAACATAAGAATTCCTAAAGAAACCTAAAACATAAAGGCTGCAAGTAATGATTACTCACAGCCTTCAGATTAACATGGACTACATCGTATTAAAATTGAGAAAATAATCTATCGATATCAATTTACCATACGACGACGAATGAAGACTAACGACAACAAGCCAAATAATGCACCTAAACCCAAACTACCACCGCCAGAATGTTCTTTATCGGTAGTTGTTGCAGTATTAGTGACTGTCACTGTCGCGATATTAGATGCTGTAAGGTCAGAGTCTAATACTTGATATGTGAAGCTATCATTAAATGGCGAAAATAAATTGTCATTTACGTACGTCATTGTTCCGCCATAGCATACGGTTTGTGTTCTATTCACGTTATTGTCAGCACAAGGTTGCTCATATTGAGCAACAATATGTCCCTGCGATGGTTTTGTGACAAAACGAATATTCGCGGGAATACTAACAGCGACACCATTCACTAGACGTTTATCTTCGTAGAATGGTGTTTTTCCAACAGGATAATTCTTAGTACCTACTGGGCCATCACCATCATCACTATCATTCGCAAGCAAATTCAATGGAATACTCTTAGTACCGAACGGTAACGTTAAAGCATCATCCTTGGCAATCGGAGCAATATTCGAAACAGTGAACTCCATTTTCGCAGGTTTAGTTATCACACCTGTGGATAGATCTTTAATTGTGTACTCACAAGTATCGGTCTCCCCTCCTGACGTCGTTGTTCCATCATTTCGACTAGCTAACATCTGCTTCATCACTGGATTCCACTCACAGTGAATATTCCCACTATCAGAACCTTTGACTTCGTATTTAGTACTATCAATAAGTAAATCTAACGTACTCGTATTACCAGATACAACCTCTTGACTATTATCATTTGCAACGACATCCATCACGACTTCGCGATAACGATAGCTATTTTTATAAGCATTAAGATAAGTAGTATTGTTATCGGTAATCGTTTTAATGTCACTCGCAGATAGGCCTGTTGTAATTACTGTCGTATTAATGACAGTGTTATAAGAAACATTACTACCATTCAAGTCATTATTAGCAGTTAAAATCGATAGCTCCAGTGCTCCAATATCACAACTGACAACCTGAGACAAACTACCCGTCAAGATTATCCCACTACCACGACTTAAACCACGTTGATCAGTACTACCACAAACCGATGTTGGTGCACCATTATTAATGATTGTCGTGCTAGTTATTTTCGGTAAATAGCCTAACAAAGTCGAACTACCGTATAGGCCTAATGGGCTTAAATAATCTGACAACATACTCGTATTAGGAATATAAATATTTGTATCACTGGTAGTTGAGGCTGGATATAACTTACATTTACTATTTGTTGCTGTTGCTGGAGTGCCTACTCCAGCAAATAAATTGGAATCTGCCGAAGTACCCGTTGGAGGTAGGCTAGTCGTAGGATCGTTGAGGCCTGTATACTGACAATCGAACGTACTGCTATTAAACGCAATTATATTATTTGTCAGACTTAGGCCTGTTGTAATGCCATATGCAAGAACAACATCAGCATCATTTTCAGCCACAGTATTGCTTAGCAATCCTAACGTACTATTTTTCCCCAAACGGGTATTAATACCTCCAGACATCCGAACAATTGCTGGAATTACACCCGAAGAGTCATTATTTCGAGCAGCATTTTTAGCAATGGTCGACGTACTAATTGCTGTCGTCGACTCTCCGCACAGATCTAATATCGATGAAGAACCAGAGAGACCGTTTCCAGTAATACTGACCAGAGATATTGTTACTGATCTTTTTGTAGGGTTTAAATTATCCAAACAACTCATACTTAACACTGCACCTGATGGTGCATTATTACCAGTAAAAGACGTATCAACGGCAGTCAGACTAGATTGTGAACCTTCAAGATAAATCGCACCGCCTTGCTTGTTTGCGGTTGCCCCATTAATTTGTACACGGTTCAAAAATACGGTACCACCTGCACGTATTGATCCACCAAAGTCAGTCGCAACGCCACCATTCAAAATAATATTCGACAAATTCACTTGGTCATGTGATACCGAACTATTAAATATCCGCGAACCACTGGAAGCGACAATCGTAGTCGCAATTGGGAGACGCTTAGGGACCTTACCTGTGATTGGATCAGCTGCAAACTGATCAAGCGCAGAATCACCAACAATCTCCATGTCTCCTTTGACAATGAGATCACCTTTATTCAATGCATATGTTCCAGCTAACAATTGAATCGTATCAGTATAATAAAGCTGACCCGCCTTACATCCACCATAAGCAGCCTTCAATCCACTCGCCTTAATTGCTTCTCGTAAAGAACAGCTATTTAAATTTTCACCATCCTCATCTTGAAACGTCGTGACGTTTATCGTTGCTGCGTGAACAACATTCAAAGTTGCCAACACGGAAAATAGTATAAATAATACACGACGAATCATGACTGACCTCCTGTCAGGCGACGGCGCATGGCAAGCCCCATCAGCGCAAATACTGCAAAAACTCCCATACCACCCGCACCGACTGTCTTACTGGTAATCCCCGCAGGAGGAGATTGAACAATAGTCGTTGTTAAAGTAATCGTTTTATTATTTTCACCATCGGAAAAGAAACTCGTAGACGTTGTAACCGTATAACTAAACTGATCGTAACCATGAAAATTACTACTTGGTTTGTATGTCAGTAAATTTTTGGCAGCATCGAAAGTTGCCACACCTTTAGCTGCTGGAGTAACGTAACGAATACAGCCATCTAACCATACCCCACCCTGTGGAGGAGTTGAAGAACCATATAATGTTGAACAGTATGCAGCAGGGATCAACTGACCATCACCCACAACAGGACTTAGATCGATAGAAGCAACCTGACCGTAAACAATATCTTGGCCATTTGTCTGCGCATTACCAGCAGGAATAATCAACTCAATCGCACCAATATCACATAGAGTACGACTCAATCCACGCTGATCTACACTACAAGCCTGACCAGAGCCAGTATTATTACCTTTATTCACAATTAGCTCATTTGCCAAACTAGCATTTGGAGCTGGAATTAGTCTTGGTAAGAAGTAACCTGTAAAGGCACCGGCATAGATATGAAATGGACAAAACAAGCCCGCTGTAGGCGGTAAAGCACATATTGCACTACCGTCCGCTACACTACTATCACCAGCAATCAATGTCTGACCTGACAGATCCTGACCATCTGCAAAAGTACCGTAAACACCCGAAGGAGCCTTACAAGTATTGGTATAAGCGAGGTGATCAATTGGAGTTTTATCACCTGCTAAAAAAGTACAATCTGCACCATTATTATTACCAATAATGGTGTTACTAAGTGCAGAGGTATATGTCGTAGTTGGATTTGTCGTCGTAGTGACAATCAGCGGCGGCGCGCTCAATGAAACACCACCTTTATTACCAATAATAGTTACGCTGTCTATTAAAATTCCAGGCACAATATTTATAGCAGCTGCACTATTATTATAAATAGTTGACCCTGTGATCGCGGCTACAGGTTTACCAACAGAGACATCATTTTTCTCGGTATGAACAGCAAAACCCGTTTCGGCAGAATTCTGTACTTTATTATCACGAATTAATGAGTTAGTAATAGAAAATGCAGGTTGAATTGTATAAATGGCAGCGCCACGATCCTTAGCAGTGTTACTCTTCAACTCTGCATTTGTGATCGTCAATTTCCCTGTATTTTCGTTATAAATGGCACCGCCACGATCCGCAACACCATTATAAATACGCATTGAACTCAGAGCGAGTGATCCCTGATTAATAATCACCCCCCCCTGAGTATCGCATCCGGTGGAAACGCCACAACCATTTAGATTTATGTTTGTAATTGCTACAGCAGGAATTGCACCTGTTGCCGTAGGTTTAATATTGAATATACGATGAGAACCAATGGCTTGAATAACAGGGTTATCGGTACCATCACTACCATTAATATCGCCTGCAGTTGAACTTTGAATCGTTACAGAGTTAGTGAGAAGAAGCTCACTGTTGACTGGATAGGTTGACTTAGCTTTTACGATAATCACTGTGGAACCATCTGGATTTAGACAGCCACCAAAACCTTTAGTCAGATCACTACTATTCGTAATCGCAATTGCTTCACGCAATGAACATGCACTCGCGTTCGCACCATTTTCATCGGCTGTAGTTGTGACAACAATATTGGCATGAGCCTCAAAAGTTAGACACAACAACCCTAAACTTATCAAACGCTTAAACATAAACGCGCACTCCAAATTGGCGTATTTCCAGCTTCCATAACGATATTTTTTTGATACTTTTTAGCGACACACTATGCATCACACAAAATGCATTAATTGATACAACAATCTACACTTGGACGATTTACTCTAATTATGGAGAAATCAAAGAACAAGCTAAACAGAACTTGGCAACATCTTACTACATAGACAGGTAGGTCAAACAAGTGTTTTTCGGTAAAACTTAAGCGTAGTTACACTTAATACGTCGGATTATTTATATTGCTCAAGGCTATGATCAATCAAATCTTGGTCAATCATTGCCAGCGTCTGCCGAATCAAAGCCAAACTAGGCTTACGTTTCTGCGCTTCAAATAAGGGTTTAAATCGAGCAAGGGTCTTTAACATCAAGCCTGGACGGTGTGAACCATGTTCAATCAAATGCTCGGTAATGGCTGGGTCGAAATGCCAGCCATTACGTTTGAGTACTGCATTGAGCAGCGCTCGGCGATCTTCGACATTTTCTCCCACGGGCAACCCAAAACTTGCAGCTTGTGCCAATCTGGACTGTAAATCGGGTAAACCGATTGGTAAGTGCGTTGCAGGGCTTCGTGCAACAAAAACCAACTGCCCTTGGTCGATCCGATTGATCAAATGATAAATCGCCTCTTCCCAGTGTGGCTGACCGATGATGACATCCAAATCATCCAGTGCAACCAAATCAAACGACTCAAGCGCTTGCAATACTTCTGTCGGCGCGTTGAGCAACTCCAGAAACGACACCTGAATTGCGGTGCGGCCCATATCCAGATAGGACTCACACAATGCAGAAAGCAAATGTGTTTTTCCCGTATCTGCAACACCGTGAATAAAACAGCGCGTCAACAAACCCGCATGCAGCTGACGCATAGCATCAATCACGCCCGCCCAACCGGGTCCAGCAAAATCACTAATCCGAGCGTCCGAACGTACATCTATTGCAAGATTCATTTGACGCATTTAATCATTCCGCTGCGAGGTCGGAGAAGCTGTTACGGTGTTTTGTTTCATATCTTGCACTGTATCACTCGTTGTTTGTGGCATTGCTTGCGGCACATCTGGATGTGGAGCAAGCTCCAATTCAACATTTGTATCCGCATTTTGAGGGTGCAAATCATACCCCACCCCAGCGCCTTGCGTAAGACTATCTGCAAGCGTATTCGTATTCGTCGTCGCATAAAAATTAGAGCCTTTATAGAACTCATGCGCATGGCGAAGTAAAACCACCAGCATTGCAGCAACTGGCAATGCCAGCAACATGCCCATCACACCGCCTAGTTGCGCGCCCGCCAACACAGCAAAAATAACGGCAACAGGTGGCAACCCAATACGATCGCCTAACAAAAACGGTTGTAGTACATAGCCTTCAATCACTTGACCAACCATAAATACAACCATGACCAGTGAGAGATTCTGCCAAGCAAAACCATATTGAAAAAGACAAGCGATCAACGCCGAAACCAGTCCAACGGTAAAGCCCATATAAGGAATAATGCTGAGAAACCCAGCCACAATCCCAATAATTAAGCCCACAGAAATGCCAATCAGCTGCAATCCCACGGCATACACAATGCCAAGCAAGACCATGACTAACAACTGTCCTTTGACAAAAGCCCCGAGCACCGCATCGCACTCACGTAAGATTTCCATGGTTTTTGGTTCAGCGCGTCTAGGAATTAGCCGATGAAACCGCGCCAACATCTCACGCCAATCTAACAAAAAGTAAAAGGCAACCACTGGCACTAAAACCACAAGACTCAACACACTGATTATATTCATCCCTGATTGCGCTAAGCGCGCGATCATCTGCTGCGTGCCATCCAAGCTGTAATTAGCCTGAAGATAACTCGTCAGCCAATCTGTCATAATATTCAGATTAATGCGATTGGTTTCGATATGCAGATTCTTATGCAACCAAGGACGTAATGTCTGATTAATCCATTGGATAGCATTTGGAATATTTGAACGCGCGTATAAAACCTGCTCCCAAACTAAAGGAACTAAAAACCATAATGTGATGACCACAGTGGCAGTAATCGTTAGAAAAACCAATCCAATCGCAGCCCAGCGTGGAATATGCACACGTTTGGTCAATGCCTCGACCAATGGATTAAATAAATACGCCACGATGAGTGCCGCAAAAAATGGCATCAATATTGGCAATAACTGTCCCACCAGTAAAAATGAGACATAAATTGCCCCAATGATGCAAAATAGCGACAAGCCACGACGCACAAAAATATCCATCTTTCGACGCTCCACTCTCTTTTTAATAAGGGCTTTTAAGTATGTCTTTCATTTTACGAGAATAGCACTCTTCCCTAATTGAGAAATGAATGCGACGTTCTAAAGTTTACAAATTCTGGGGAACTTTAACATTGTGCCTTCGACATCTTTCATTATTTTTTGAAATAAAATGAAAACCAGAACAAAAAAACAACCTGTCATGGAATCGAATCATTTACAGCAGAATTGACAATTTGATCAGTGCCCAGTCAATTAACATGCAAAAAATACCACTTAACGGCGCAATTCAAGTCATATTCACAGTATAATTGCCGCGCTTACGCGGAGAGCTTGCTATGACATCACCAACCCCTATTTTACCTCAAGCCAATACTACTAATGGCTCAACCTCATTGAGTTATAAAGACGCAGGGGTTGATATTGAAGCAGGCGATCATCTGGTTGATCGTATTAAATCCGTTGCAAAACGCACTATGCGCCCAGAAGTGATGGGTGGTTTAGGTGGTTTTGGCGCGCTGTGCCGTATTCCAAAAGGCTACAACGAACCAGTTTTGGTTTCTGGTACTGACGGTGTAGGCACAAAATTACGCCTTGCTTTGCAATTGAATCGTCATGACACGATTGGCATCGACTTAGTGGCGATGTGTGTGAACGACCTACTCGTTTGCGGCGCAGAACCATTATTTTTCTTAGATTATTATGCAACTGGACACTTGAATGTCGATGTTGCGGCGAATGTTGTCACAGGCATTGGCGAAGGCTGTATCCAAGCTGGTTGTGCATTGGTCGGCGGCGAAACTGCTGAAATGCCAGGCATGTATGAAGGCGAAGATTACGATCTCGCAGGCTTCTCAGTCGGCGTGGTTGAACACGACAACATCATTGATGGCAAAAAAGTTCAAGCGGGCGATGTGTTGATCGGCTTAGCTTCAAGCGGCGCGCATTCAAATGGCTACTCACTGATTCGTAAAATCATTGATTTTAGCGGTGCAAAATTAGATGAAGTGATCGACGGAAAACCACTTGCTGACGTAGTCATGACACCGACACGTATTTATGTAAAGAACTTGCTGCAACTTGGCAAAACCATTGATATTCATGCGATGGCGCATATCACTGGTGGTGGCTTACCGGGCAACTTGCCACGCGTATTGCCAAATGGCACACGTGCTGTTGTGAACACCAAATCATGGCAATGGCCCGCACTGTTCAACTGGCTACAACAAAAAGGTAATGTTGATACTTACGAAATGTATCGCACCTTTAACTGTGGCGTAGGAATGGTTGTGGTTGTTGCTGCAGCTGATGCAGATGCTGCGATTGCTCAATTAACTGCTCTTGGCGAGACTGCATGGGTGATGGGTCAGATTGAAGCTGACGTAGCCGCAACACTGGATGCTGATGATCAAGTGCGAGTGAACTTGATTTGATCAGAATCGTTGTTCTCGTTTCAGGTGACGGAAGCAATCTACAGCAATTGATTGATTCCTGTCACTCAGGGCGTATTCGCGCGCAAATCGTTGGTGTCGTAAGTAATGAGCCGAACGCGTATGGACTGGAACGAGCACGCCTCGCCAACATTCCAACGCAAGTGATCAATCATCGCGAATATGCAGATCGCGCGAGTTTTGAAGTCGAAGTGACTCGCGTGATTCAAGAATGGAAAGCTGAGCTCATTCTCTTGGCAGGCTTTATGCGCGTTCTGACACCTGCATTTGTGAATCGTTATAGCGGTCAAATGATTAACATCCACCCTTCTCTATTGCCTGCGTATCGCGGATTAAATACTCATGCAAGAGTATTAGAAACTGGTGATCGGATGCATGGATGTTCAATCCATTTTGTGACATCCGATTTAGATGCGGGTGCTGTCATTGCCCAAGCGGTCACCAATGTTTTGCCGACTGATGATTTGGCGCATGTCACTCAGAAGGTACGCAAGTTAGAACACCATATCTATCCGCTCGTTGTTTCATGGCTTGCCGCAGGGCGTATTGCATTGCTCGGTAATAAAGTTTATCTCGACGGACAAGAGTTACAGAGTCCAATCTGTATTTATCTTTAAAAATTAAAGTCAAAAGCAAATCCTCCCCAGCCCTCCTTTCTCTAAGGCTATGTCTGCGTTAACAGTTGAAATGGATTATTTTTAGCCAAAGCAACTGTTAGCGCAATTTCTGGAGTTAGAGTTTTTCCCCAACGCTCCAAAAACCTTCGCCATCCCAAATAATTCTCCAGATACTTAGTCG
>JANYEL010000019.1 GCA_025363155.1 Moraxellaceae bacterium | reverse complement strand
ACTTGTCCCATCAGCTCTAATGCATAGAAGCCGCGCGCACTTTGTTCCCAAACAGGATTCAACGCTGCAGGCGTGCGAACGAAATTGACATCAGCTGGTTTGGTTTTAAGCCATTGAGTGACGAATGGGTCTAAACGGAAGCAATGTGGGCAGCCATACCAAAAGAATTCACGTACTTCGATTTGATTGGGTTTATCGAGCTGACCTTGACTAGACAGGACGCGATAATCCTTACCCGCTGTGTAGGTTTCAGCAGCATTCGCAAGACCAGAGATGCTGGTAAAGCTCAATGTGGCGATAATTGCGAATAGGGTGTTTTTAAAGCTACGGCTCATAGAGAGGGTCATGAAATATCCTTTACATCCTTGGCATTGAATACGGGAGTGACGCAAAATTTGGATCGCAAAACTGTGGGAAACAGTTGCAAGCGTCTGGGATTCGCATTGCAACGTATAGTCAATCATTTTACACGTGAAACATAGGGCAATTATCGGAATAATTCAGTAGTTTGTCTGTGAGTTTTTCGATAACAATGTGAGGAAAATAAGGAAGTTTTTTCACAATCGGGTCAAACCGTGCAATTTTGTTTTACACTTAGGCTTAACGTGTTCATTTATAAATATGAAGTAGGACGAGTATACCGATCATGACCCTAGATGCCGAAGCAACTACAGCTCAACCGTTAAATGTTGACAACCAAGAGATTGCTAAGTTTGAAGCGTTAGCTTCTAAATGGTGGGATGCCAATTCTGAATTCCGTCCGTTACATCAAATCAATCCGCTGCGTTTGAATTGGATCAGTGATCGTGTCGATGCCGCAACGGGTCTGGCTGGAAAACGTGTGTTGGATGTCGGTTGTGGTGGCGGTATTTTAGCTGAGTCGATGGCGCGTCGTGGTGCGAATGTGTTGGGTATTGATATGGGGCTTGCGCCATTGTCGGTAGGGCGTTTACATGCTGAACAGAATAATGTCGAAGGCATTGAATATCGTCAAATTCCTGTCGAAGAGTTGGCTGAACAAATGCCTGAACAGTTCGATGTCGTCACCTGCATGGAAATGTTGGAGCACGTACCTGATCCTTCTTCGATTGTTCGCGCTTGTATGAAGCTGGTCAAACCAAACGGGATTGTATTTTTTTCAACGATCAACCGTAATCCAAAATCATATTTGTTTGCCATCATTGGCGCAGAATATGTGCTGCGTATGCTGCCGCGCGGTACGCATGATTATAAAAAATTCATTCGTCCTTCGGAGTTGGTGGGTTTTGCACGCGATGCCAATTTAACCTTAGAAGAAATGACCGGTTTGCATTTCAATCCATTGACCCAGCATTATTGGTTAGCGCCGAATGTTGATGTGAACTACATGCTTTCGACGCGTAAGGTCGTGTAATGAGCGGACTTCAACATATTCAAGCAGTTTTATTTGATTTAGATGGCACCTTGATTGATACCGCACCTGACTTTATTCGCATTATTAAAGAGCTGTGTGTTGAGGCGAATGTAGAACCGATTGCAGACGAGCAGATCCGCGTACAGGTTTCCGAAGGCTCTAAAGCGATGGTGCGTTTGTTTCATCCAGAACTAAATGACGATAGTCCTGAGCTGACACACTATCGCAATGAGTTTCTGCGACGCTATGCTGCGAATATTGCTGTGCACACCACATTGTTTGATGGAATGAATGATGTGTTGCTTGAGCTTGAGGCAAAGAATATTCCATGGGGTATCGTGACGAATAAACCACGTAGTTTATCGGTCGCTTTACTCGATGCGTTGGATTTGACGAAACGCTGTGCAGTTTTAGTTTGTCCCGATGATGTAAAACATACGAAGCCTGATCCTGAGCCGATGTACTTGGCCGCAAATAAGATGGGGATTCCGCCTGAAAATATTATCTATGTGGGTGATCATCCGCGTGATATTGATGCGGGTCGTGCTGCAGGGATGAAAACTGTGCTTGCTGCGTATGGTTATTTACCTCCTGAATTGGCGACTGATTTGGTCAGCTGGAACGCGGATTTTATTATCCAGCATGCGAGTGAGTTGCAGATATTATTAGCGGCTTAAGATTTAAGACGCTGGTTTTGATGTTTGGTATTAAATGTTTATTAGAAATCATAAAAGTTTTAAATGTGGCCATAAGTATTGTTGTTTTTAATATTTGATTAAAAGAATGTAGCAGCTTAAAAGGATTATCTTATGTACCTGCCGATGGATTTATTGACGTATCACGCTGCACCTGACTTGCTGGCTAATCGCGTTATTTTAGTGACTGGGGCCGGTGATGGGATAGGTCGAGCGGCGGCGCTGGCCTATGCTAAACATGGCGCAACAGTACTGCTATTGGGTCGTACCTTGAGTAAGCTCGAGGCAGTTTATGACGAAATCGAACAACTGGGTGGTGCACAGCCTGCGCTATTACCACTGAATTTGGGTTATGCTAAGCTGGATGATTATCTATCGATTTTACGGACGATTGAGAAAAAAGTCGGTCGGTTAGATGGTATTTTGCATAATGCTGCGATGCTCGGACCGCTGACTCCATTACAAACCTACGATCCTGAAACATGGGATGAGGTCATGAATGTCAACTTGCGTGCGCCGTTTCAGTTGACGCAAGCGTTGTTACCTTTATTAAGCAAGTCGAAAGATGCATCGGTCATTTTTACCACCAGTAGTGTCGGGCGAACGGTTAGACCATTGTGGGGTGCGTATGCGATTTCCAAGCAAGGTATCGAAGGCTTGAGCAGCCTGTTTGCTGACGAGTTAGCGGGAACGACCAATATTCGTTTTAATTGTCTCAACCCAGGTGCAACACGAACCAGTATGCGCGCTGCAGCGTTTCCTGATGAGAATCCTGCGACCTTGCCCACGCCTGAAAACATCATGCCTGCGTATTTGTATTTGATGGGTGGGGATAGCAAGGGTGTGACTGGACAATCGTTAGATGTGCCGCGTGGTGATTGGACATAATTGATTTTAGTTTTTTGTTTGAAGTGGAAGTAGATAATGACTCGACCGCGGTTTTTGCCCGACAATTTTACGTTAATGCTGATAGTGAGCGTAGTTCTTGCTAGCTTGTTGCCATGTCAGGGTCAGGTTGCGGTTGGGTTTAATCAGTTAACCAATCTTGCGATTGGGCTATTGTTTTTCCTACATGGGGCTAAGTTGTCGCGTGAAGCGGCGTTGGCTGGGCTGACACATTGGCGATTACACCTGACGGTGTTAGCCGCGACTTTTGCTATTTTTCCCATCTTAGGGTTAGTTCTTAGACCTGTTCTCGAACCGATGGTGACGCCTGCGCTTTATCTTGGCTTTCTATATATTTGCGTATTGCCTTCTACAGTGCAATCGTCGATTGCGTTTACCTCTGTTGCGCATGGCAATATTCCTGCCGCCGTCTGCGCTGCCTCTGCCTCCAGTATTATTGGGATTTTCATTACGCCACTGATGGTAGGGCTGTTGATCATGCCGCATTCGGGTGCGGGTGTAGTTGATTCAGGATCAGCGGTGCTGCAAATTATCATGTTGTTGCTTGTGCCATTTATTCTGGGGCAAATTGCACGGCGCTGGATCTATGGTTGGATTCAACGCCATCCGATAGCAGTGAAAGTTGTAGATCAAGGCTCTATTTTACTTGTGGTCTATACGGCTTTTAGTGAAGCGGTGGTGGAGGGTCTGTGGCATCAGTTGCCATTACCTGCTTTGCTGGGTGTTTGTGTGATCAGTGCGATTTTGCTGGCGATTATGATGTTGCTGACGACCTATGGCAGCCGCTTAATGGGCTTCAATAAAGAAGACGAAATCACGATTGTGTTTTGTGGTTCGAAGAAAAGTATGGCTAGTGGTATTCCAATGGCGAAAGTATTATTTGCAGGGCATCCGATTGGAATGCTGGTTTTGCCGCTGATGTTGTTTCATCAATTGCAGCTCATGGTCTGTGCAGTGCTGGCACAGCGTTATGCCAACCGTTTAAAACACGTTGCTTCTGATCGTGCAATAGACTGATATCACAATAATAAAAGATCATGAAGAAATATTTTTTATTAGATCATCATCGTTCTAATTTTTTGTGATGCGGTTGTCATTTTATGGTCATCGTATCCTGTTATTTTTTCGATTAAATTTTTATTTACCTCCTTTATCTCAGATTTATTTGCCTCTGTATAGGTACTCTATTTCTGAGCGTTAATTGTCGGCTATAACCCAAAAGGGTGATGGCACCATTTAGTCGTATCGGATAGTATCGGCAGCCATCATAAATTTGAATTCATGTTGTACAGTTGATAAAGGTGTTGGGAAACGATGTTCTTAGGTGTTACTGAGAATTGGGCTTAACAAAGCTTAAAAAGGTCATTCACAGATGACCTTTTCATATAATATATTGTGCAATATACAGGCGATCTTAATATGGTCTTGCTACCCTGAGGGATTAGGATAATTCCTCAGGAACGCATTACACTAATTATTAAGAGTACTAATCAAAAGTAACTATACGAAGGGTTCGTTGGAATGAGCATCATTAATGGAACAAGCGCAAATAACACTTTATCTGGTACGGATACTGATGACGTTATCAATGGTCTAGCGGGTGATGATAGCCTCTATGGTAACGGAGGCAATGACACGCTGACAGGCGGTTTGGGGAATGATTATCTGAGTGGTGGTGAGGGTTCAGATACTTATATTTATAACCTCAGCGATGGGCAAGACACGATTTATACCTATCAAGAGACCGCTGCGACTGACAAAGTTGTTTTTGGTGCTGGGATCACAGCAAGCAATTTGCATTTCATTAAAGATGGAAGTGACATTGTCATCACCTTTAACAACAGTGCGAGTGACAGTATTCGCCTTAAGTATGAGTTCGCGGGTGATTCAAGGTTTGAGTTAGCAACCCTTCAGTTCGATGATGGGAGTACTTTAGGCATTACGCCAGCAACGTTGACGAATACCATTTACAGTACTGGCACTTCTGGTAATGAAACGATGAATGGTTATGCTGGCACCGATGTGATCAGTGCTGGTGCGGGTGATGATAGTCTCTACGGAAACGCTGGCAATGACACGCTGACAGGCGGCTTGGGGAATGATTATCTGAGTGGTGGTGAGGGTTCAGATACTTATATGTATAACCTCGGCGATGGTCAAGATACGATTTATACCTATCAAGCGACTGCTGCGACTGACAAAGTTGTTTTTGGTGCTGGGATTACAGCAGACAATTTGCATTTCAGTAAAGATGGAACTGACATTGTCATCACGTTTAACAATAGTGTAAGTGACAGTATTCGTCTCAAGTATCAGTTTGCGGGTGATTCAAGGTTTGAATTGGCAACCCTTCAATTTAATGATGGGAGTACTTTGGGGATTACCCAAGCAACGGTCACAAATACTATTTACAGTACGGGCACTTCTGGTAACGATACCCTGAATGGTTATGCGGGCATGGATGTGATGGATGGTGGTGCGGGTGATGATAGTCTCTACGGTACAGGTGGTAATGATACGCTGATCGGTGGTACAGGTAATGATTATCTGAGTGGCGGCGCGGGTGATGATACCTATTATGTCGATAGTATCGACGACAAAATCTCTGATAGTAGCGGCAACGATACCGTGTATGTCGCTGCAGGTGCGGACAACTTCCGCACTGCTGGCATAGAAAATGTCACTTATCAGTCTGCCGATACGATCAAACTTGCTTACTTTATTGATGCATTAGAGTCTGGCAGTAGTTGGTCGTCGACGAAGGCTACGGCTGCTAGTGTGAGCTATAGTTTTGTTGAAAGTTCTACTGTGACTGGTTTCCAGCCATATACCGAAACTCAAAAAAATCTGGTTCGCTCGGTGCTAGCGGATTACGCGAAAGTTGCAGGTTTAACCTTTACTGAGGTGACCGACGCTTCTACGGTTCAAATCCGTTACTTTTTGGACAAAACCATGAACAGTAGTTCATCAGGTTATGCAAACTATCCTTCCTCATCGGGTAGCGAAGTGCATATCGATCCAGGTTATGCAGGAAGTTACCATATCTTTGCACATGAGACAGGTCATGCGCTGGGGCTGAAACATCCAGGGAATTATAACGCAGGGGGTGGAGGCACAGAAGGCCCTTATCTACCTACTGCTGAAGACGATGGTGTAAATACGAATATGTCTTACACTGGGGGCTGGGATAATACCTTTATACCAATGTTTGATATTGCGTCTATTCAGTATTTGTATGGTGTGAATACTAGTCAACATGCAGGCAATGATACTTATACTCAAAATGATCGTTATATTTGGGATGGTGCAGGTGTTGATACGCTCTCTGTGAGCACAGCAACAGCCGCAGTTAATCTTGATCTGCGCGCAGGAGCTTGGTCTTATGTTGGTACCAAGAATGAGAGTATTTTGGCTGCGAATCAATTTTTTATTGGTCTAGGCACACAAATCGAAAATGCGATCGGCAGTCAATGGAATGATATGATTCGCGGGAACGCTGCGGCCAACACCTTAATCGGTGGGGCGGGCAACGACACATTGACGGGCGGCGCTGGCGCCGACATCCTACAAGGGGGTGTGGGTAACGATACTTACATCCTTGATGTAGACCGCGACACGATCAGTGAGTTGGTTGGAGAAGGCACCGATACTGTCCAATCCGCGATCAACTACACCTTGGTTGCTAACGTCGAGAACCTGACCTTTACTGGCTCAGCGGCTCTGAATGGCAACGGGAATGAACTCAACAACTTTATTACGGGTAACAGTGGTAATAACACCCTTTCGGGCTTAGTTGGCGACGATACCTTAACGGGTGGTGCAGGCGTAGATATCCTGCAAGGTGGAGTCGGTAACGATACTTACATCCTTGATGTTGATCGCGATACGATCACTGAGCTGGCTGGCGAAGGCACCGATACCGTCTTGTCTGCTATCAATTACACTCTAGTAGCCAATGTCGAAAACCTCACCTTTACAGGCTCCGCGGCTCTGAATGGTAATGGCAATACCCTTGATAACTTCATTACTGGGAACAGTGGTAACAACACCCTTGCTGGTTTAGCTGGCAATGACATCTTAACGGGTGGTGCTGGTGTTGATATCCTGCAAGGTGGTATCGGCAACGATACTTACATTCTCGATGTAGACCGCGAT
>JANYEL010000001.1 GCA_025363155.1 Moraxellaceae bacterium | reverse complement strand
ACTTAGGCAAAGCCTACGAAGCCCCACAACTGTTGCGCGATATGGCAGCAGCTAACAAATCATTCTACGGTTAAGGAGCAAAGACAATGACAACGTTAAATCCACGTGATGTGGTAATTGTTGATGGCGTGCGCTCTGCAATGGGTCGCTGCAAGAATGGTATGTTCCGCAATGTGCGTGCTGACAGCTTGTCTGCAGAACTCGTTCGCGCACTGTTGATCCGTAACCCAGGCTTCGATCCAAATGAAGTTGAAGACGTGATCTGGGGTTGTGTGAATCAAACTCTAGAACAAGGCATGAACATCGCGCGTAACATTGGTTTGCTCGCTGATTTGCCTAAAACTGTTGCAGGTCAAACTGTTAACCGTCTTTGCGGTTCTTCAATGCAAGCGATTCATACTGCTGCGGCTCAAATTGCAACTAACCAAGGTGATATTTTCATCATCGGTGGTGTAGAGCACATGGGTCACGTTGGCATGATGCACGGTATCGACCTTAACCCAGAAGCGTCTAAGCATTATGCTAAAGCGTCAAACATGATGGGCTTAACCGCTGAATTGCTCGGTCGCATGAATGGCATCAGCCGTGAAATGCAAGATGCGTTCGGTGCAGAATCACATCGCCGCGCATGGGCTGCAACACAAGAAGGCCGTTACAAGAATGAAATCATTGGCGTAGAAGGCCATAATGAAAACGGCTTCCGCGTATTGTGCGAAATCGACGAAGTCATTCGTCCAGAAACCACAGCAGCATCACTCGCGGCATTGCGTCCAGCGTTTGATCCACGTGGTACTGTGACTGCAGGTACATCATCTGCACTGTCAGACGGCGCATCAGCAATGCTGTTAATGAGTGCTGCGAAAGCGCAATCATTGGGCTTGAAACCACGTGCGGTCATTCGTTCAATGGCAGTGGCAGGTTGTGATGCAGCGATCATGGGTTACGGTCCAGTACCAGCAACTCATAAAGCGTTGAAACGTGCTGGCTTGTCGATGAGCGACATCCAAACTGTAGAACTGAACGAAGCATTTGCTGCGCAAGGTCTGTCAGTCATGAAAGCACTTGATTTGCTCGATAAACAAGACAAAGTGAACTTGAACGGTGGTGCAATTGCACTCGGTCATCCACTCGGCTGTTCAGGCGCGCGAATCACTACGACATTGCTCAACGTCATGGAACAACAAGGTACACAATTCGGTCTAGCGACCATGTGTATCGGTTTGGGCCAAGGTATTGCAACGATCATCGAACGTGTTTAATTAGACGCTTTGAAATAAAATAATCCCTGCCTAGTGCGGGGATTTTTTATGACTTGAACTTATGAAATCTCTTATTGATTGATATTTGATACTTCGATAGGCTACGCAAAGTTTTATAAAAATGAATATTTCTAATAAATTAATGTAAGGTTTTTATGATGGAACTTAAAAAGTTATTTATTATTTTGTCGTTTCCTGCATTAGTTGGGATTGGGATAGTTGTTTACCAGAATCCGGAATATTGGCATATAGCAAGTGTTGTTATCGTCGCTATATTTTGGAGATTATTTAGATATCTTCAACACGATAGCATTCGACCTAGTGATTTCAATATCCATAAAAGCAGTATTGAAGATAGTGTATTAACTAGCTCATCATCGCAATTAGATAAATAATAAGCATTCCATGCCATGCGGAAAATTGGAGCTTTCGCTATATGAATGCGTGAATTTGTTGGAAATAACAAAGTATTGATTTCAATAACTTGCAATAAAAATATGCTAACATTCTTACAAAACAACTACGAGATTGCTAAGGAATAGAATTTAGATGAAATTTTTAAAATGGTTTGGTGCGTTATTTATAGTTTACGCTATAGGTGATATAGGGAAAATGTTCTTCACTCATAGTATGTCTGCAATTGATAAGAACATGAACAAAGTTGTCGCAGAAATTAGCCCTAAATTGCCGATGAATAATGACATAGGTCTTACCGTAACACGAGTAAACTATAATTCCCCAACGATGCGGCAGTATTTCAGTATTCCTCGAGGTATTGATCCTGAGCGTGATTATAAACATCAGCTGGTGGATGCAGCGTGTAGTGATAAAGCGTTGTGGATGTTTAAAAAAGGTTTTCGCATCGAAAATATTTTCCAGCAAGAAACTGCTCCTTCTTCGACTACGCTTGATTTGGGAATGCCTGATACAACAATTGTAATTGACGAAAAACAATGTGAGCATCGTGGAGAAATTGCAGTAGTAGCTCCAGTAGAT
>JANYEL010000236.1 GCA_025363155.1 Moraxellaceae bacterium | reverse complement strand
TTTTTGTACCTTCGTGATCATCAGTACCTCACCTTTGATCGCGTTTCAGTTCACGCAAAGTGCTGCGGACAATATCTTTAAGCCACATAATCTTTTGGCTGACTTCTATTTGTTCTTTATGCTTTTTTGCGGTTATAAGCTCTATAAAACACGTATGAAATCAGCTTGGTTGGTGATTCGCAATGAAAACCTGATTGATTACATGGAATCATCTAAAGAACAGACCGAGCATGTCAACACACAGCTCGAAGAAGAAATGCGACAACGTGTTTATATTGAAGAAAAGCTCCAAGAATCAAATATGCACCTCGAAGAAAAAATCTTAGAGCGTACGCAGGATCTCACCACCATCAATTTGCAGCTACAAAGCTCACAACAGCGACTTGAAATGGCACACAGTGCTGGTGGAATTGGCACATGGGATTGGGATATCACCCAGCGCAAAATGCACTCAACAAACATCGAACAAATCATTGGTTATAAAAATGATGAGATGGATACTTTTCTTGGTGATATGTCAAAAATCGTCCATCCTGAAGATTACCCTGCTGTACGCCAAGCGATTTCAGCACACTTACTCAACCATACTGATCGCTATGAAGCAGAATTCAGAATGCGACATAAATATGGGTATTGGGTTTGGGTGCAGGATATGGGGCGTGTTGTACAGCGCAACATCAAAACCAGATTTGCAGAACGTATGGTCGGTGTCAGGCGGAATATCACCGCTGAAAAAGCCTCAGACGAACGCCAAAAATTGGCGTCGACCGTATTTCAACAAGCGGCGGAAGGGATTGTTATCCTAGATAAAAATATGATTTACGTGAATGTAAATCCATACTATGAGCGCATCACTGGTTTTCTAAAAGAGCAGTTAATTGGCAAAGAAATTTTCTCCTTGCACAAAACAGTACCTGCCTCTAACTCTGCGATCCAATCTAAGCAACGCATTATCAAAAGCCTGCACACATCTGGACGTTTTGAAGGTGAAATTAATGTTTTGCATAAAAACGGCGATGATATTCCTGTTTGGCTACATATCAATCCCGTGCTTGATCACAACCAACAAAAAACTCATTACATTGCAATTTTGAATGATTTGACTGAGCGGAAGAAAAATGAACAGCGCCTCTCCTATTTGTCGAACTATGATCCTCTGACCGATTTACCTAATCGTCATTTCTTTAAAGATCATTTACACCAATTTATTCTAAAAAGCTTAGAACTTAATACTACGTTTGCATTACTTCGTCTCAACATTGATCGTTTCCGCTTGCTCAATGATCTACTCGGAACTGATGGTGCTGATATTTTATTGAAACACGTTGCACAACGTCTTTCGATGTATGACTCTCGCACCAGTATGATTGCTCGTTTAGGCAGTGACGATTTTGCAATTTTGCTGTCGTATACCAAAGAAAATGAGCAAGATATCGAGAAGTATTGTGAAAAATTGCTCGAAGTATTTAGTAGTCCATTTGACATTCGCTCGCAAGAAATCACTGTCACCATTTCTGTGGGTGTAGCGCTTTGTCCTCAACATGGCAAACAAGTCGATACGCTTTCAAATTCAGCAGAAAATGCCCTTCAAGAAGCCAAACGCCTTGGCGGCAATACCATTCGCTTCGCCAGCAATCAAGTTGGCATTCAATCGCTTGAGCGTGTCAATCTAGAAAATGCATTGCGTAAAGCGATCTCGAATACTGAATTCGTCGTCTTTTACCAAGCTAAACTCAATTCGATTACACGTCAAATTGAAGGCTTTGAAGCACTGGTTCGATGGAGTCATCCGACTAAAGGAATTGTTGCACCGATTCAATTTATTGGCTTAGCCGAAGAAATGGGCATCATTTCAGCGCTGGGTGAGTTCGTACTTGACCAAGCTTGTGCACAAATCAAAAAATGGCACGATGCGGGCTTTCAGAATATTTCTGTCGCAGTGAATGTCTCCGCCCAGCAATTACAACGCGGTAACTTTATTGAAACGCTTGATCGCATACTTGAAACCCATCAAATTGATCCACGTTTACTTGAATTAGAAATTACTGAAACCCTACTGATGGATGAACCCGATAAAGTTCAAACCATTCTCCAAGAAATTAAACGCCGCCATGTCAGTATTGCCCTTGATGATTTTGGGACTGGTTATTCATCCTTGTCATACCTTGGCCTCTATCCAATCGACGTCATTAAAATTGACCGCTCATTCGTGATCAAAATGATCGGAAATCAAGAACAAAAAGCCATTGTTCGTGCCATTCTCGCGATGAGTAAATCACTCAAAATGAAAGTCGTTG
Organism: Moraxellaceae bacterium; assembly: GCA_025363155.1. Taxonomy (GTDB): domain Bacteria; phylum Pseudomonadota; class Gammaproteobacteria; order Pseudomonadales; family Moraxellaceae; genus Aquirhabdus. The sequence goes on along the minus strand of JANYEL010000236.1, from coordinate 3,026 downwards.
CTGAAGGTGTTGAGACGTTGGAACAAGCTCAGTTCCTTCAAGAAGAAGGCTGTGAATTATTGCAAGGATATTTATTCAGTAAGCCTATCCCTGCATTTGAAGCAAATAAACTCTTAATCAATTCTATAACTCAATCCGTTGCGCGAGCATAATCGCTGATATTCCCCGTGTTACCCATCTGAATACAAACTACATTCCAGACATTTACGCCATGTAAATGTCAAACAATGCATGCTAAAACAACTCGATGCTATGTTATAATCCAGCAGAATGCATTATGTCCTACTCGTCTTGTAATGCGCGAAACACTTAGCAAACTTTCACAATGAGTTTGCACTCTAGTCTGACTTTCGCAAAGGGCTGATCACCAATGAGCCCAACCCCAAATATGAAACTTATATGGCACCTTGTCGCCAAGATCCTAATTTAGGATTTTCCCACGTTTAAGAATAGACAACGAGAGCACGATGGACAATCAAGAACTGAAGCAAGCTGCACTGGATTATCACGAATTTCCAAAACCGGGCAAAATTAACGTCGTTCCAAGCAAACAACTCGCTAACCAACATGACTTAGCACTCGCCTACTCACCTGGCGTGGCAGCACCATGTCTTGAAATCGAACGCGATCCATCATTAGTGTCACGCTACACTGCCCGCGGCAACTTGGTTGCGGTCATCACCAATGGTACAGCCGTACTTGGTCTAGGTAATATTGGCCCACTGGCCTCTAAACCAGTCATGGAAGGTAAAGGTGTTCTGTTCAAAAAATTTGCTGGCATTGACGTATTCGACATCGAAATCGCAGAAAACGATCCAGACAAATTGGTCGATATTATTGCTTCACTTGAGCCAACTTTTGGCGGCATTAACCTTGAAGATATCAAAGCACCTGAGTGTTTTTATATTGAAAAGAAACTCCGCGAGCGCATGAAAATTCCTGTATTCCATGATGATCAACATGGTACTTCGATCATCGTTGGCGCGGCATTGCTGAATGCGTTGCAATTGGTTAAAAAAGACATCGATTCCATCAAGATCGTTTGTTCTGGCGCAGGTGCAGCCGCACTTTCATGCTTGGACTTATTGGTTGCTTTGGGTGCAAACCGCAGCAATGTAATCGTTGCTGACTCAAAAGGTTTGATCACGACTGCTCGTCTTGCGACCTTAGATGAAAGTAAACGTCGCTATGCACAAGACATTCCTGAAAGTCGTCTTGAGGAAGTCATGGCGGGTACCGATATGTTCTTAGGACTTTCTACTGCTGGCATTTTGTCACAGGCGATGGTTTCAGAAATGGCTGTGGATCCAATCATTTTTGCATTAGCAAATCCTAATCCAGAAATTCTTCCTGAGTTGGCAAAAGCAGTTCGCCCTGACGTCATTATTGCGACGGGTCGTTCGGACTATCCAAACCAAGTGAATAACGCTCTCTGCTTCCCTTACATTTTCCGTGGCGCGCTGGATTCTGGCGCAACAACGGTTAATGAAGCGATGAAAGTTGCGTGTGTTCATGCAATTGCGAAAATGGCACATATCGAATCGAGCAGTAACACCTACGGTGAAGCGGGTCAAAGTTTCGGTCGTGAATACCTGATTCCAGGTCCGTTGGATCCACGTTTGATTCTTGAAATTGCACCTGAAATTGCACGTGCAGCAATGGATTCTGGCGTTGCAACACGTCCAATTCAAGACTTTGCCGCATATCGTCAAAGCTTGTCTGAGTTCGTTTACAACTCAGCATTCCTGATGAAACCAGTGTTCGCGCAAGCAAAAGCGGACCCGAAACGCATCGTTTATTGTGAAGGTGAAGATGATCGTGTACTGCGTGCTGTGCAGTTGGTTGTTGATGAAGGTTTAGCAAAACCAATTTTGATCGGTCGTCCAACCGTGATTCAACATCAAATTACCAAACTCGGACTTCGTCTCCAAGTGGGTGTGAATGTTGAAGTCGTCGACCAAGACAACGATCCTCGCTACAAAGAATACTGGCAGCATTATTACAGCTTGGTACAACGCCAAGGTGTAGGTGTTGAACTGGCGAAACGTGAAACACGTCGTCGTACCACGTTGATCGGCGCATTGTTGGTTCACTTTGGCGTTGCCGATGGACTCATTTGCGGAACGTTTGGTAATTACAACTTACATTTAGACTTCCTGAAAGACGTCATCGGCAAGAAAGACGGCGTTAAAAACTTCTACGCGATGAATGCCTTGATGTTGGAAGGTCGCAATCTGTTTATCGCTGACACCTACGTCAATGAAAACCCAACTGCACTGCAATTGGCAGAAATGACGTTGCTAGCAGCAGAAGAAGTTCGTCGCTTTGGTTTAACACCAAAAGTTGCACTGCTCTCTCACTCAAGCTTCGGCAGCGGTGAAGGCGAAACTGCACAGAAAATGCGGGAAACTTTCCGCATTCTGTCGACGATTGCACCTGATCTGGAAGTTGAAGGCGAAATGCATGGTGATGCAGCGCTCAACGAAGAAGTTCGTTTGGCAGAGTTCCCGAACTCACGCTACAAGGGTTCTGCAAACTTGCTGATCATGCCTACGATGGATGCCGCTAATATTGCATTTAACCTGCTGAAAACTGCATCAGGTAACAATGTCACGATTGGTCCAATCCTTCTCGGTGCAGCTAAGCCAGTGCATGTGTTGACGCCAACTGCAACGCCACGTCGTATCGTGAATATGACTGCGCTAACTGTTGCTGAAATTCAACAAGCAGAAAAAGCGCTTAACGAAAACGCTTAATTGTTCAAATGTAAAAAAGCCTTCAAATGAAGGCTTTTTTTATATGTATGTCCCGTCCTAAATAAGGTTGACACTTTCTAAACTTGAATTTGGAGAGTGTTATGAAAACAAAGATTAAGCGCAGTCAGTGAGATTACAGCCTAGCCTTTAAATTAGCAGTTGTAGATCAAGTTGAAAAAGGCGAAATGACCTATAAACAAGCACAGGAACGATTTGGAATACAAGGTCGCTCAACTGTTCTGGTTTGGCTGAGGAGACATGGTCGGTTAG
>JANYEL010000223.1 GCA_025363155.1 Moraxellaceae bacterium | reverse complement strand
GTTTAGGCGGTCGCAAAGATCGCGTAGCCAATTTAGATATATCGGCGGATACATTTTCATGCCAGCCGCACCTTGGACCAACGGTTCAACAATGATTGCGCAGACATTATTTTGATTTTCTACAAGGAGCTTTTCTAGTTCTGAGAATTGGCGGACTAAGAAGTCTATATCACTTTCGCCGACTTCTTTTAAGCCTAAATCAGGTGTTGGTGCCCGCAGATGCTGAATCAGAAGTGGCTGATATTGACTTGAAAAAAGCGGAATATCTGTCACTGTAAGGCTACCCAGCGTTTCACCGTGATAGCCATTTTTCAGTGAGATAAAGGTTTTGCGCTGCGGTTGATTGGATTGATGCCAATACTGCAAACTCATTTTCAACGCGACTTCGACAGCGGCTGAGCCACTATCTGCAAAGAAGCAACGGGTGAGTTTTTCAGGCGTAATCTCAACCAAACGTCGAGCGAGTTGTTCAATCGGTGGGTGGGTAAAACCCGCAAGCATCACTTGTTCGAGTTGGCCCAACTGATCAATGATTGCTGCATTCACCTTGGGATGACAATGCCCATGCAGATTCACCCACCATGAGCTAATCGCATCCAGAATCGGTGTCCCATCAGCTTTGTATAAATACGCCCCTTGACCACGCACCACTTCGAGTGGTGGCGTGTTTTCATGGCTTTGCATTTGCGTGCAGGGATGCCAAAGGGGCGAACTAGCTAATGAGAGTAAGCTCATTATAGGCCTAGATCTTTAACCAACTGACGCGTCGGTTCAGTTTGGTTCATAGTATAAAAATGCAATGCAGGTGCGCCGCCAGCAATCAATCGTTCACATAAACGCACAACTACGTCGTGACCAAATTCACGAATACGTTGACTGTCGTCGCCATAGGCTGCTAGTTGCTTACGAATCCAACGTGGAATTTCCGCGCCTGATGAATCTGCAAAACGAATCAAATTGCTCGCATTCGTAATCGGCATGATGCCTGGAATAATCGGTGTATGAATGCCACGTTTTGCCAGCTCATCGACAAAGTAGAAATAGCTGTCCGCATTAAAGAAAAACTGGGTAATCGCAGAGTTTGCGCCCGCTTTGACTTTATCGATGAAGCGTTCGATATCTTGATCGAAGCTTTCTGCTTGCGGATGCATTTCTGGATACGCAGCAACTTCAATGTGAAAGTGATCACCTGTCGTCTCGCGAATAAACTCGACCAGATCGCGTGCGTAAGGCAGTTCACCGAGTCCAACTTGACCCGATGGCAAATCTCCACGGAGCGCGACCAAATGACGAATCCCTTGATTCTTATAACGCTCAAGGAGTTCAGCAATACGGGATTTATCATCACCAATACACGATAGATGCGGGGCGACTGGTGCTCCATTGCCATGAATCGCATCAATGGTGGATAGCGTACGATCACGCGTCGAACCGCCAGCGCCATACGTCACTGAGAAGTAGGCTGGATTTAATGCTTGTAATTCTTGATGCACGACCAGAATTTTTTCTGCGCCGAGATCCGTCTTGGGTGGAAAGAATTCAAATGAAATAGGTGTAGTCATGAAATTAATTCGATCAGAAATGAGGTTTTATGCATTGGCATTCTCTGAGGATCAATATCAAAAGAGAAGGCTTCATTAATGAAACGCTCGCCGCCATAGTAGAGACGAGCATTTTCTAACGATTAGTTAGTAGATATTAATATTTGTAGCTTTCTGGCTTGAATGGACCTTCAACAGGTACACCCAAATACGCAGCTTGTTCTGCAGTCAAAGTAGTCAACACGCCACCAAAACCTGCAACCATTGCCGCAGCAACTTCTTCGTCGAGTTTTTTCGGTAACAGTTCAACGCGTACTTTGGATTGTTTTTGATCCGCTGGTAAGTCAGCGAATTTTTCGCCGAACAGATACATTTGCGCCAAAACTTGGTTTGCAAATGAGCCATCCATGATGCGTGAAGGATGACCTGTTGCATTACCCAGATTCACCAAACGACCTTCAGAAAGCAAAATCAAAAAGTTATCACGTGATTCTGAACGGAATACTTGATGAACTTGTGGTTTTACTTCTTCCCAGCGATAGTTTTTACGCAAGTAAGCGGTGTCGATTTCAGTGTCGAAGTGACCGATATTACACACGACAGCACCATTTTTTAGTGTGTCGAGCATCGCAGAATCACAGACTTTATCGTTACCAGTGGTGGTGACGATTAGGTCAGTTTCGCCGAGTAAACGTGTGTCGATGTCTGCTTTATTGCCAGTCACGATACCGTTTTTATAAGCAGAAACAACTTCGTAACCGTCCATACAGGCTTGCATTGCACAGATCGGATCGATTTCAGTGACGCGAACGATCATGCCTTCTTGGCGTAATGATTGTGCAGAACCTTTACCCACGTCGCCGTAACCGATGACCAGTGCGCGACGACCTGCCATGAGCATGTCAGTACCGCGTTTGATGGCGTCATTCAGTGAATGGCGGCAACCGTATTTGTTGTCATTTTTTGACTTGGTTACTGCGTCATTCACATTGACTGCTGGCACTTTCAGTGAACCGTCTTTCCACATTTCAAACAGACGTGCAACGCCAGTTGTGGTTTCTTCGGTCACACCA
>JANYEL010000179.1 GCA_025363155.1 Moraxellaceae bacterium | reverse complement strand
AACCACCAAAACACCTAAGCTATTGTTTAATCTACTTATTTAAAAGCACATCGCCGTCGCTGTGGGGTGCATTCTATAGATTTCTCAACAGGTGTCAAACCCTTTTTGCACTTTAAAAATCAGATGGTGCTTTTGTAGGCGTATTCTTAGGAATATGTGCGCTTTTAGCCTATTTAGCAAGGGTAATAGCTTCATTAAGCAATTATTTGATGCGAGAAACTCATTTTGAACCATTCAAAATGAGTTTCTTCTTAGATGTTTTATTTATTTGCGAGGAAATCGCCGATGACACGGACAAATTTACGGGGCTCATTCATAAAAGGCACATGTCCTGATCGTTCGAAGCGCACAACCTTAACCTGCTTGGCGAAATCCGCAATTTGCATTTGACCTTTAGGATTGTAAAGCGCAGAACCCATGCCGATGATTTGAGTAATTGGTGTGGTGCAGGTTTTCAGACTGTCACGATAATCATGACCTTCGCCAGTATAGGCCGCCAAGTAAGCTCGGATATGGTCGATTCGAGTTAATGGAATCTTATTAGAGAGTGGCAACACTCCTACGGCTAAGGTCTTCTGCCACGACTTAATTGGAGAGTCACCATTTAACTTTGATTTGATTTGTTGAATTTTTTGAACAATCACACCACGTTGAGCGAAAGGAATACTACCCAAATACTTAGCCGTGGGATGCTCAGCAAGAAGCGTGTCAGCTTCTTTTATTAACCTAAAAAGTGCCTCCTGTTGGTCGCCCATTAACCCATAAGTCCAGTCCGTTTGATTTCGAATACACGGGGTTTGATCAATATGCAAATAACGCTTCACGCCATCAAACTGACCTGCGCGTTGTAAGTGCATAGAGACGGTTGCGCCCAATGAATAGCCAACCAGTAATATGTCCTTGAGATGAAAGTGGGCGATCACATCTTGAATGTCTTCCATATGGTTCTGGTAAACATCTGGCTGATTAAAAGCAAGTTTGGCCGATAAGCCCGCGCCTCTAAAATCAGGCAAGTAAAAACGATAGCGATTTGCAAAAGGGGCAATGATGGGTAGCCAATGACTCGCACTCATCCCTAGGCCTGGCAACATCAGCACGGGTTGTCCCATGCTTGCGCCAATAACACGGACATTAAGCTGTTGGCTGTCGCGCAATGGGACAGACGCTGTATGGCTAAATTCGGTCAGCATTGCACGAACGATCGCAAATGGCATTTTTATAATATCCAAAGATAAATGAAGCTCAGTTAAAAAACTGAATCCGAAGTATAGCCGCCTCAAAAACAGCGACTAAATCTGCTTTGTTAATAATGATTCCATCGTAGTTTGTGCGTATTAATGCTGCTCGGCTTGTTGTTGACGCCACATTGCCGCGTACTTCCCGTCACTAAGTAATAGGTTGACGTGTGAACCACGCTCAACGACTTGACCATCTGCCATGACCAAAATTTCATGGGCATCAACGATGGTTGAGAGTCGATGGGCAATGACTAAGGTGGTGTGCCCCCGACTGACTTCGCGCAGATTGGCTTGAATCTCACGTTCGGTATGCGTATCGAGGGCGCTGGTCGCCTCATCAAATAGCAGAATCGCTGGATTCTTGAGAATGGTTCGGGCAATGGCAACCCGTTGCTTTTCACCGCCTGACAATTTCAAGCCGCGCTCACCAACGACGGTATCATAACCATCGGGCATCGCTAAGATAAACTCATGGATATGCGCGAGCTTTGCCGCTTGTTCAATTTCGGCAGTCGTTGCAGCTGGATCACCGTAAGCAATGTTGTAGCGAATCGTGTCATTAAAAAGCACCGTGTCTTGTGGCACGATACCAAGCGCAGCACGTAGTGACTCTTGCTGGACACTGCGAATGTCTTGACCATCAATCGAGATCACGCCGTCATTCACATCATAAAAACGAAACAACAAACGACTTATCGTTGATTTACCTGCACCCGAAGCACCAACAACTGCCAATGTTTGCCCAGCTGGAATACTGAAACTGACGCCTTTAAGAATCTGGCGGCGTGGATCGTAGCCAAATTGCACATCTTTAAATTCAACATGCCCTCCATTTATAGCTAATGCGGGCGCATTCGGCACATCAGCAATTTCACGATTGACCGCGAGTAGTTCAAACATTTTTTCCATATCAGTAAACGCACGTTTAATCGCACGATAAACAAAACCGAGACCATTCAACGGCGCATAGAGTTGCAGTAGATAGCTATTGACCAAGACAAAGTCACCGATGGTCATCGTGCCATCATGAATGCCCTGTGCCGCCATCCACATCATCACGGTCAATCCCACAGATATGATGAAGCCTTGTCCCACATTGAGCAGCGATAGACTGGATTGGCTTTTTACCGAGGAGTCTTCTAACTTTTTGAGCAGGTTATTGTACTTATTTGCTTCCAGTGCTTCATTGCCAAAGTACTTCACGGTTTCAAAATTCAGGAGTGAGTCAATGGCTTGAGTATTGGCACGACTTTCATCTTCATTCATTTCCCGATAAAACTTGGTGCGCCATTCGGTAATGGTAAAGGTGAAAATCAAGTAGGTCGCAACGGTCAATAAAGTGACGAGTGCAAACCAGCCATTAAACATCTTCCATAAAATAATCGTGACCAAGCCAATTTCAAATAAGGTCGGTACAAGGCTAAATAGTAAATAAGAAAGCAAGGTATCAATGGCACGCGTGCCACGTTCGATGGAGCGATTCACGCCACCTGTTTGCCGCGATAAATGAAACCGCAGCGATAAATGATGCAAATGATCAAAAACTTTCACCCCGACCACGCGAATCACATGCTGTTGCACCCGCGCAAACACGGTATCGCGCAACTCGGTAAACAACAGCGCCATGACGCGCGTCATACCGTAAGCAATAATCAGTGCGATAGGAACAACTAGCACTGCAGGATTTTTTAAACTGAGCGCATCAATTGCATGTTTATACAGGATCGGTAAATAACTGGTGGTCAGCTTGGCAACAAATAGTAAAAGAACCGCAACCACCACGCGAACACGCAGCCCACGCTCGCCTTTCGGCCACAGATATGGCAACAATGACTTAATAATTTCAAAACCACTCATTTCTTTAGACGGTAATGGGGTTGTTGTCGGGTCTGACTTGGCGTTATTCGGCAATGAGGGCGTATTCAAAATAGGCTACAATTGATTAAAAGTATCCCTTAATCATAAGGCTATTTTGAATCAAGCGAGCGTTAAAATAAGATTTTTCACATCCACTCCGTCTGATATGATGCTTTTGTAATATAGTTAGAACCGTCCGCCCCTTCGAGGTCGGGAAAATGGTCTCAATAAAGAAACGTGAGGAACACAGTGGCAGGTACAATTCTAAATCTTCCGAATATCCTCACATTATCGCGTGTTGCGCTGATCCCTGT
>JANYEL010000161.1 GCA_025363155.1 Moraxellaceae bacterium | reverse complement strand
CAGGGTTTGTTCTTGCTCAAGAACTAACTTAACCGCTTCGGCTTTGAACTCTGGACTGTATCTTTGACGCATGAGATGTAACTCCTTTTGACTGAATTATATCTCTTAAAATTTCGTCCTTATTTTTCAGCAGGGGTCAGATCAGACTCGTCGTATGATGGACGACATGTCATCTCTAAGGCAGCGGCAAGCCAGCCTCTACAATGATGCAAGGCTGCGGACAGCAGACGTGAATACGAATAGAGTGGCCGTCCCACAAATCCCATCCTCCTATGAGGCTCAGCCACCAACGATCCCTACTCAGACACCGAACATCAAATTCCGTCAGTAGAGGCAGGGTCTTCATCAGTAATGACATCGATATTTTAATAACTTGTTATCAATCTATTTCGTTTGTCGAAATGGGCGTATTTGAATCGTATAGATACGAATGACTAAAGTTTAGGTGTGCATAGACAAGCTTAGTGAGCTCTCAATATTTTGGAGTTTTTGAACGTAAACTGGCGCATTGAGTTTGTGGTTATTTAGCTTCTGGTTATTTAGCTTCTGGTTTGACAAGCTGAATAACCATCGAAAGGGTGGTATTTGAAATATTGCTGACGAAGGTTTAGATGTCCACTTCGACAGGCTCAGTGAACTCTATTTTTTTTGAAAATTTTGAAAGGGTAAAAATTTTACGCAGCAGTAGAAATGCTGGTTGCCAATTGTGCTAAGGTTTCATCGATCAATTGGCGTGCTTCTGGAACGCACATTCCGCAACAAGTACCGACGTCTAATTCGTCGCGCACTTCACGAAAAGTATCACAGCCATTTTCAACGGCTTGTTTGATTGCTTTGTCAGTCACACCACGGCATAGGCAAACGTACATATGAGGTCTCTAATAAGATTCTAAACTGGTTAAGTCTCGAGCTCTTTCCTTTGAGCTATTCCTGAACGTTTGAACTCGGATAAAAGTTCTAAACGGGAATAACTCTATTATTGATAATTATTCTCAAATGTCAATAGTTGCTCTTATGGGAATCGTTCTTGTTCCGACGAATGGCAGATTAAGCATTCTCAGTTAATGTGAAATACAATGCGGTTTTTTAGCATAAGCTTTGCTCAGTGCATGACTTTTTATGGAAAACTTGCTAAAGTCTTTGCCTTCTATTTTTTCCTCGGCATTTGCTGAGATTAGATGGAAATGCTGGGTTTACGCAGGATGCTATTCAAATAAATGCGTATTCTGTGCCAACAAATTTCTTAAATTTTCATCTCGCGGTGATATGACCTTTCGTACAGGCCATCACTCCCCAAGGATCTATGTCATGTCACAAGCAATTATCATCACTCTGCCAAATGGCGATCAAAAACAATTCGATCAATCCGTATCCGTTCTGGATGTTGCCCAAAGTATTGGTGCAGGATTGGCGAAAGTCACGCTGGCAGGTCGCGTCAACGGCAAACTCGTCGATGCGTCTGATCTCATTACCGAAAATGCAACACTGCAAATCATCACGCCAAAAGATGAAGAGGGGCTGGAAATCATTCGCCACTCTTGCGCGCATTTGCTCGGTCATGCAGTGAAGCAGTTGCGTCCAGACGTGAAAATGGTGATTGGTCCTGTGATTGAGGAAGGCTTTTACTACGATATCTATAGTGAAAAACCATTTACATTAGATGACGTTGCGGCAATCGAAGCGCGTATGAAAACGCTGATCGATGCGGATTATGATGTCATCAAAAAAATGACTCCACGTGCCGAAGCCATCGCCGTTTTTGAGTCTCGCGGTGAAGATTACAAGTTGCGTCTGATTGAAGACATGCCTAATGAAACGGCAATGGGCTTGTATTATCACCAAGAATACGTCGATATGTGCCGTGGCCCTCACGTGCCAAATACACGTTTCTTAAAAGCATTTAAATTAACTAAATTGTCTGGCGCATACTGGCGCGGCGATGCGAAAAACGAACAGCTACAACGTGTTTATGGCACAGCATGGGCGGATAAAAAACAGCTTGCAGCCTACATTACCTGCATTGAAGAAGCGGAAAAACGCGACCATCGTAAGATTGGTAAAGCCTTAGATTTGTTCCACATGCAAGAAGAAGCGCCGGGCATGGTGTTCTGGCATCCAAACGGCTGGACAATTTATCAAGTCCTAGAACAATACATGCGTAAAGTTCAGCAAGATAATGGCTACTTAGAGATCAAAACACCACAAGTGGTTGATATTGTGTTGTGGGAAAAATCTGGACATGCGGCAAACTATGCAGAAAGCATGTTCACAACGCATTCGGAAAATCGCAATTACGCGGTTAAACCAATGAATTGCCCATGCCACGTGCAAGTCTTCAATCAGGGTTTGAAGTCTTATCGTGATTTGCCATTACGTTTGGCTGAGTTTGGTTCATGTCATCGGAATGAGCCATCAGGTTCATTGCACGGCATCATGCGTGTACGCGGCTTTACCCAAGATGACGCGCATATTTTCTGTACCAAAGAACAAATTGGTCAGGAAGTGGCTGATTTCATTGCATTGACATTGGCTGTGTACAAAGACTTTGGTTTTGACGATGTACAAATGAAATTGTCGACACGTCCTGCAAAACGTGTGGGCGATGATTCGTTGTGGGATCTTGCTGAGAAATCTTTGGCGGATGCGCTCGATGCAGCGGGTCTACAGTGGGAATTGCAACCGGGCGAAGGCGCGTTCTACGGCCCGAAAATTGAATTTTCACTGAAAGACTGTCTGGGTCGTGTCTGGCAGTGTGGTACAATCCAGTGCGATTTCAATATGCCAATGCGTTTAGATGCGTCTTTTGTGACCGAAGACAATCAGCGTGACCACCCAGTTATGCTGCATCGTGCAATACTTGGTAGTTTTGAACGGTTTATTGGTATACTGATCGAACATTACGCAGGTTTGATGCCGCCATGGTTAAGTCCAGTGCAGGCATGCGTCATGAATATCACGGATAGTCAGGCTGATGCTTGCCGTGATGTCGTGAAAAAATTGGGTCAGCAAGGCATTCGTGCTATAAGTGACTTGAGAAACGAAAAAATTGGTTTTAAAATCCGCGAACGCACATTAGAGCGTGTTCCCTACATGTTAGTGTTGGGTGACCGTGAAGTTGAAGACGGTACGGTGAATGTGCGTACTCGGGGTGGTAAAAATCTAGGAACGATGACCATAGACGCATTTGTGGCATTGGTTCAATCCGCCGTTGCCGAGCGAGGCAGGCATATTTTGGAGCAAGAGTGAACAAACCAGAACCACGCAGTCCGCAGGGCGCAAAAGGTAGCCGTCCTGCAATTAACACTGAAATCGAAGCCGCACAAGTCCGGTTAGTCGATGAAAATGGCGAACAAAAAGGTATCGTTTCTCTGGCTGAGGCAATCAGTGCAGCCGAAGCGGTACAGCTTGATTTGGTTGAAATTGTTGCCAATGCAGAGCCGCCAGTGTGTAAGATCATGGACTATAACAAGCATTTGTTTGATCTAAAGCAAAAGCAAAAAGATGCACGCAAGAAGCAGCATCAAGTCCAAGTCAAAGAAATCAAGATTCGTCCAGGTACTGAAGAAGGCGACTACCAAGTCAAATTCCGTGCGATTGAGCGCTTCTTGGAAGAAGGTGACAAGGTCAAGATTACTTTGCGCTTCCGTGGTCGCGAAATGGCTCACCAAGAAATTGGTCTGAAACAATTACAACGTATCGAAGCTGATGTGGCTGAGATTGGTATTGTTGAGCAGTCGCCGAAGATGGAAGGCAAGCAAATGGGCATGTTGATCGGCCCGAAGAAAAAGAAGTAATTTTTAAATTAGCTTCTTGAAATGAAAAAGCCTCGCGAGTGATCGTGGGGCTTTTTTATTCATCTCTTATAGCTTTTTCAAGTTCGCGAATATACTCTAAAATTTGTGGGTGATGCTGTAGAAAATCCTCACCTAAGTATTCAGAGATACTTTGTCCATTAAGAAGCTGAATAATGTTTTCAGCATTTTTTGCTTGTAAGAAATCGTGAGATTTATTTAATACTACATCACATTTTTCCCATAGTTCATCATCGCCAAGATGCTGATGCCATACTTTTCCTAATGAAGAAGTAAGCTTCCCTGAAGCGCGTTGGAGTTCAGTTCGTTCACGTGGCATGAATAATCTCTTTTGCTTTTTTTTGTCTATTGGGTACACACCGTGCACTGTTTTTTTTGACTCTGTAGGCTTGCGCTAACTTAAATTAAGAATTTATTTTTGAAATTTGGATAACTGTTTTGAAATAGGCTCGCGAGCCTTTTGCGTTTTAAAGACCGTAGGGATATGCATTAAGAAGTATCGCCAATTATATTTAGATCGATCTCGTGACTTTGATATTAAATAGTCATTAAGTTCATTCGTAGATTCTGTGTTGTATGCCCAAAGAATATGATTTTTATATGAAATTTGGAAATACGCTTCTTCAGGCCATTGTAAGGAGTGCTTTCTTCGTATCGAACAGAAATTACAATTTACCGAGCCAATGTTTAGTTCTTTGCTAGTGTATGCTGATTTTGAGTGAGACCAATAAGCTGCGTCATACCCAGTTGGAAGTTCGTGAATAGCTGATAGCGGATGCCCATGAAGTCCCTCATAGTAAATCGCCCCATGCCAATAATGACCACATGAATCTTGGAATCTTTTGTATTCAAACGATTGATTGTTTTTGAAATATTCAACATCCTCTTTATTTCGAATCCGCTGAATAGCAGCGAATTCAAATTGAGCGCGCTGCCGACACGAAGGGCATTTGATATCAACTTTATAAGGCAATTGATTAACACTGTACGGTATTGTCATTTCAATTGCTCTCGTAATTTAATTTCATTATATAGAGTACGCATCGTGCGCAGTTTGTTTGAATAGTGTGTCCAAAGCGCACCTGTAAAAATCTTGAAATGAATAATGTAGGGGAGAACTTTGTTCGCCTTTAATACGTTCACATTGTAAATAGCGGTCGAACACAGTTCGTCCCTACAGTTTTATCTCATAGCACTGCGCACTAATTTATGAAAGGCTGTATGTTTGGTGCGCAGTGCGCACCCTATTAAAAATCTCAATCCACATACATTGGCTTGTTATCATTCAGATAAATAAAGCCTTTGACGATGCGATAAATAAACCAGATGCAGTTTGCGGCAAGGATGAACCAACCGATTGCGATGAGGAAAGTGATACAGCCAATGACTGTCCAAAGTACGCTAAACCAAAAAGTTCTGATCTGCCAACGAAAATGACTTTCAAGCCATGTGCCAGCAACATCATCTTTTTTAACGTAATTCACAATAATGGCGACGATGCATGAAATGCCTACAAGAAACGATGCGGCATAAAGTCCATAAATAATCATGGTGAGCGTTTTGGCTTCTTTTAGTTTTTCGTCGGTGAGGGGTGCGTTTTGCATAATTAGGCTCATGGTTAAATATTGGTTTTCCAATCTATTTTGATTATAGCGATAAAAATGACTTTTCCGTATTCTATGTGTTTTGTTTCCAATAAAACATTGAAAATCGTCGCTATTTCCAGCACGATGAAGGCTAATTTATTTTAGCATTTTGCGAGCTGTATTCATGTCCGTTCATTCCCTTTTCGGTTCTTCTTTACGCCTTCCAATCATTGCAGCGCCGATGTTCTTGGTGTCCAATTTAGCGTTGGTACAAGCGTGTTGTCATGCAGGTGTCGTCGGTTCATTTCCTGCGGCAAATGCGCGGACATTGGATGATTTGCGGGATTGGTTGACGCAAATGCAAGCGTTCCAAAAGACGCATCCAAATGCAGCGCCATACGCGGTGAATATTATTCTGTTGGACAAGATGAATGATCGCAAGGAAGAAGAATTAGCCCTTGCGGAAGAGTTTAAAGTGCCTGTATTGATTACCTCTGTTGGTGATCCAACCGAAGCGGTGCAACGTGCGCATGCATGGGGCGGAAAGGTCATTCATGATGTGGTGTCGATTCGCCATGCACAGAAAGCGGCCGCGGCAAAAGTCGATGGTTTGATTCTGGTGACGGGTGGTGCCGGTGGTCATACTGGCGCGTTAAATCCATTTGCGTTTGTCTCGCAAATCCGTGAATTTTGGGATGGGTTGCTGATTGTCGGCGGTTCGATTTCTAATGGTCAAACTGTACGTGCGCTGGAAGTGTTGGGCGCGGATATGGCGTACATCGGTACGCGTTTTATTGCGACGACCGAATCGATGGCAAGCGAAGACTATAAAACGATCCTCATCGAAAGTGCGGCGGCAGATGTCGTGCTTAGTCCGATTTTTTCGGGTGTGCCAGCTCATTATCTGAAAGCATCGATTGTCCGAGCAGGATTAGACCCGAATCATTACACCGCAGAAGATGTAAGAGTGAAGAACATTAAAGCGTGGAAAGATGTGTGGAGTGCTGGGCATGGCGTGGGTTCAATTCGCGATATCGTGCCTACTGCCGAGTTGGTTGATCGTATTGAGCAAGAATACCGTCAGGCCGTGGCGAAAGCGCCGTTTTTTGATGTGTAAATTGTGCCGATAACGATGGGAATCAGTGCGCCGCGCGCGTATTTTGTTTAGACTGTTGCATTGGTCATTTTGTATGGTTGTTGCTTGGCTCTTGTCTCATCGGTGGTCTGGCTATCGGTTTGGTTGGGTTTAAGCAGGGCATTGGTTTAGGGTAAATGTTTTTATGTTGAATGCAACGACTTTGACGGACGCGCGTGCACATCGGGTGCTCATCACTTTGTTTTTGGTGATTATCGGAACCTATTCGCTGGTCGCAACGATTACTTATACTCCTTTTGATCCGGGCTGGACGCACTTGTCGAGTGATACCCAGCGCGTGACCAATGCCAGTGGAATCGCGGGCGCATGGATGGCGGATTTACTGCATGGCTTTTTGGGTCGTGCGGCCTTGTTTTTGCCGTTTTTGATTCTGCTTGAAGCGGTGCAATTATGGTATCCGCATAGTTTCGTCCAACGTCCATTTCGGTATGCAGGCGAGCTATTTATGCTCGTGATCGTATCGACCTTGTTCGGTCTGCATGGCGTAGAACCTTCTGATACATTACAGAATGCTGCGGGTGGCATTTTAGGCTATGAGATGTCTCAGCATTTGCTGGCATTGATGCCGTTGGCAGTTGTTACGATTGTTCTTGTTGCTTTGTTCTTGTTGATTTTTACCTTTTCGTTTGGCGTGGTGTGGAGCAAGACTTTTGATGCGGTGGGTGAGATTCCATTGCTACTCAGTGAGTTGTTTTACCGCAATCAACCTGAAAAAGATGAAGTGGCAGAGCAGCGGACTCTTAATCCTTTGTTCCCAAAACCGCTTTCATCAGCAACTGCTGCACTACCTGAAATACATGCTCAGACCGACATTTCTCCGATTGAGATTGTGCAGTCGGATACGTTCAGTGAACCTGCAACTATAGTCACAACAAATAGTTCAGTTGATCTGCAACTCACCCCTAAAGAACCAGAATCCTTTGCAGAGGTCATGGCCCAAGCTGCAACTGATGTGGAATCGGATTCTGCGGGATTCCAATCCTCTGAGTTGAATTTGCTTAAACAAGAAAATGTGGCGAGTGTAGCGCCTGTTCTTGCACCCGTGGCAACGCGCGTGGCACCAACGTTTGATTGGGAAGATGATTTCTTCCATCGTGCTTTGGATGTGATTCCTGAACATCAAGTGGTAGAACAAGTAGAGCAGCCACAACAGCCTGTTGTCCAAGCTAATGACCCGATCAGTTCGACTGTTGATCAGGATGCAGCTTTTGAAGATGCGCTGGCTGACTTCGTTGCGGCGCCTGTGGTTCAACTTCCTGTTGAGCAACATCACAGTATTTCAATGCCTTATCAACAGTTTGCAGCCCCAGCTCAACAAGTTGAGAAAGTGATAACGCCTGCATTTGACGAATTCACACCAAATCTCGAACCGACATTCTCTGAAGTAGAGATACCTAGCTCATTGGCGAAGGTTGAAGATTTTGATGCACCATTGACGGATGCGATGGGTCGTCCAATGTCACGTGCAATGCAAACTGCGCAGCATCGTGCTGGACTGAGTCTATTGCCAAGTTTGGATTTACTCGAGTTGCCTGATCCGAAGCGTAAAGTCAGCTATTCACCAGAACAGCTTGAGCGTTTGTCACGTTTATTAGAAATTAAACTGAAAGAGTTTGCCGTCGTAGCCCAAGTGATTGAGGCGCAGCCGGGGCCAGTGGTCACGCGCTTTGAATTAGAACTCGCACCCGGTGTGAAGGCTTCTAAAGTTACCAATATTGCCCGTGATTTGGCGCGTTCACTGTCGATGGCATCGGTGCGTGTGGTTGAGGTTATTCCGGGGAAACCGTATATCGGGATCGAAGTACCAAACTCGAATCGTGAAATGGTGCGTCTGATTGAGCTGGTTGAAACTGAGGCTTATCGCGATCCGAAAGGCTTGATTAGCATGGCAATGGGCAAAGACATTGCGGGTCGTCCTGTATTAACTGACTTAGCGAAAGCGCCGCATATGCTGGTTGCGGGAACAACAGGTTCGGGTAAATCAGTGGCAATCAATGCCATGTTGTTATCAATGCTATTGAAATATACGCCGTCACAATTACGTTTGATCTTGATCGATCCGAAGCAATTGGAACTGTCGAACTACAATGATATTCCCCATCTTCTGACGCCTGTTGTAACAGACATGAAAGACGCGGCGAGTTCGCTGAATTGGTCGGTCGGGGAGATGGAACGTCGTTATAAGCTGCTTGCTTATATGAAGGTGCGTAACCTTGAGGCGTATAACCAAAAGATTACCGAAGCAACTGAGCGCGGCGAAGAGTTGTACGATCCGTTATGGCGTCCTGATGACAGCGCGTTGCAACAACGTGCACCACGTCTGAAAACCATGCCAATGATTGTCGTCGTCGCCGACGAATTCGCCGATATGATTATGCAGGTTGGTAAGAAAGCCGAAGAACTCATTCAGCGTCTAGCGCAGAAATCGCGTGCGGCAGGTATTCATTTAATCTTAGCAACACAGCGTCCTTCTGTAGACGTCATCACGGGTTTGATTAAAGCAAATATTCCAACACGTGCGGCATTACGGGTGAACAGTAAAGTGGATTCGCGGACGATCTTGGATGAGGGTGGGGCGGAGTATTTGCTGGGTCATGGCGATATGCTGTTCCTTGCACCAGGCAAAAATGAACCTGAGCGTGTGCATGGTGCATTCATTAGTGATGATGAAGTGAACCGTATTTGTGACGCATGGCGTGAACGCGGCAGCCCTGATTATGTTGATGATATTTTGAATGCGTTTGATGAATATGCGCCAAGTAAAGGTGGTGGTTATGAGTCATCGGATGGAGATCAAGAGCGCGATCCACTCTATGGCGAAGTCGTTACCTTCATCATGGAAACCAAGAAAGTTTCTGCGTCTGCCATTCAGCGTAAGTTTTCACTCGGTTATAACCGTGCGGCGCGGATTGTGGATGCGTTAGAAGCGGATGGTGTAGTCAGTGCAATGCAATCGAATGGGAAACGCGAAATTTTAGTTTGAGTTGACTCATCATTTGATGTTTCAATGCTAAATTAGGATAAGCTAGCGTTGGTGCGGGAATTTATAAAAAAACGTCCACATCGCGGCGATGAATCATCGCAGAATAAGTCGCTATTAGGCATAAATATTGGTTCAATAATAGTCATAAGGGTCGAATATGTGGCAGGAAATCATCGCTAACTTTCAAGAGCATTTTTGGCTCTATATGTCGATTCCGTTGATGAGTGGTTTGATTGGTTATGTGACCAAAGTCATTGCCATTCAAATGATGTTCGCGCCGCTTGAATTTAAAGGGATTAAGCCAATTTTTGGTTGGCAAGGCATTGTCCCGCGCAAAGCACAAAAAATGGCGACCATTGCCGTTGAACTGATGACATCAAAGCTCATTAAGCCTGAAGAAATTTTTGCCCGTCTCGACCCAAAACGTATCGCCAAAGAAATTTCAATTCCGCTGATGGCAGCTGCTGAAGATATTACCCGTGAAGTGGCACAAGAGTTCCAGCCAGGGCTGTGGGAAGGCATGCCTGTGTTTGCGCGCAACAAACTGATCAGTAGCGTACAAGCAAGAGCGCCGCAGATTGTTGAAAACATCATGTCGGAAGTGCAGTCTGATGTCGCTAAGTACTTTGACATTAAGCACATGGTGGTTCATAACTTATTAAAAGATAAACGCTTACTGAATGAAATTTTTAAGAAAGTCGGTAAACAAGAATTCAAATTTTTCAGTAATGCTGGTTTTGTTTTTGGTTTTGCAATTGGTGTGGTTCAGATGCTGTCTTGGGTTGTGACTCAAGGACAATATCCGTGGATGCTGCCCGCTTTTGGTGGTTTTGTCGGCTTTTTCAGTGATTGGGTTGCACTGCAAATGATGTTTAGACCGCTGTACCCGAAGAAAGTGATGGGTATGACGCTGCAAGGTTTATTCATTAAGCGCCAAAAAGAAGTTGCTACTGATTATGCAGCATTGATTTCTAAACAGATTCTGACATCAGGCAATATGATGGAAGAGCTTTTTTCGGGGACGCATTCGGATAGAGTCATTGCATTAGTGAATCGTCATGTGAAAGAAGTGATTGACGCACAATCAGGCATTGTTCGTCCATTAGTGGTTTACGCGCTTGGCGGCGAGCAATATCGCAATATCAAAGAACAAGTGGCTCAGCGTATTTTGGCTCAGTTACCAACCACAATGAAACATATAGAGTCTTATGCTGAAGATGCGATGGATATTCGTAATACTTTGGTTGAGCGTATGCAAAAGCTGACGCCAGAAGAGTTTGAAGGGATGTTGCGTCCTGCTTTTAAAGAAGATGAATGGTCCCTGATCCTAGTCGGTGCGGCACTTGGTTTTCTAGTGGGTGAATTGCAAATTCACTTCATGTTGTAATTTGCACGTATATCCGTACAAGTTGAATGCAATCAGCGCGGCTTAAATAGTAATCATGCTATTGAGTCGCGTTTTTTTTGAGCAAATTAACCCTACGTCAAATAACTGATTTCATGACTAAAATCTAAAACAATTTTCTGAGACTTGGTTCATATTTCTGTGACAGATTTTGTCAGGTTGCGTCAAAAATAAAATCCATTTTATCTTTCTCCCTGTTCACTTTTTTGCTGAATTCAGAAAATCTTGGTGTGCAATAAATCTTTAATAAATTGCACTGGATGTTGCCGCATAAATCCTTCAACCTTAATAATATCAAATCTTTGTCCGCCACATCTTTCACAAAAATGAAATGGAATCTCTTCATCGCGGAGCGAGTGGATGGTCATTTCGTAGGCGCAATCCCGACAGATGATCGTCTTCGGAGAAGGCTGAGTGCACATTTGATATCCTCCATGGTGTGGGCTCATAGAGGAAAATGCATTAAATGTGCCGAGTGTGATATGGTTGGCAAAATATTGGATGTAAGGTGGTTTTTGGAGGATGGATGTTATAGGTTTGTGATTTGTTTTGAAGTCTTCTCCTGAGGAAAAGGAGACAAGCAGTTGAGATAAATTATTTCGCAGCCATCCGCAGCTGGTATTCCCGTGGGGATTCATTGGTCCACGTCTTAAACGCGCGACTAAAATTGGTTGGCTCGGCATAACCCAACGCTTCGGCAATTTCTTGCATGCTCACTTTATTTTGCGCCAATAGTTGCTGTGCCTTTTCTTTGCGAAGTGAGGTGACGAGTTCGTTAAAGGTTAATGATTCGCGTGCCAGATAGCGCTGCAAAGTGCGCGGGGTCATGTGCAGTTGTGCTGCTACTTCTTCCAATGAACCAAACGCCGCAGTTTCGTCGAGCAAAATTTCACGGACAATTTGTGAGAATGAGCGACTATCTAATAACTGTTGTAACTCGCGTTTGCACTGTTCTTCAGAGAGACGTAGTGCAACAGGATCGGCCATGATCAGTGGCAGCTCTAAGCCTTTAGCAGGAAAAATCAGCGTGTTAAACGGCTGATCGAAAATGACTGTGCCTGGTAATAAATGTTCATAACGACTGAAGTGTTCAGAGCGAGGGTAGGTCACTGTCGCAGAACCGTGAATGGATTTTCCCGTAAGCATCTCAGCCATTTTGACGAAACCGACCATGAGGAAGGTAATCACAATTTCGCCCAGCGGGTAATCGGATAAGCGTTGCTCGATGGTCAATATCACTTGATCGCCGACTTGCTCACTGTGCAGTAGCACCGTTGCGGTTTGAATCTCTGTATAGCGCAGCGCGAGTTCTAGCGCTTGTCCCAATGTGCCCGACACCATCGCGGCATAGCCCAACATCCCATGTGTAGACACGCGCATTTGCATACCGAGTAAGAAGCCCAGACCGGGTTCGTGGGTGAGTTTTACTGCGCGATTGAGTAGGTAACTAAATGCAAAGTAATCCACGCGTTTGTCCGTTCGCTCTAAATCCTCCAGCGTCAACGTACTGCCTTCCAGCAACTCCTCCGTCGTCACGCCAAAGCGTGCAACCGTCTCTAGAATCAGATTCACATAGAAAATGGAGACCATGGGTGGTTGCGAACGAAATTGACGCATAAGGTACTTTGTCGTGAAATGATTAGTTTGTGTCATTAGATCATATCTTGTTCAGGTCAACAAGCCGCTAATATGCACCCATCAATAGAGCAACATGCTCTTAAATGAATAACCAATTAGGCAACGCGTAAACAACACCTCACTCGCAAAATCCTAATTCCAACGAGCTGAACAAGGTAATTTTTATGTCTACACTGAATCCTGCAACAATGACTGATGCAAAAAAATCAGAATATATTAGAACTGCGGTTATGGCACGCGGCGATGAAATTCGTCTTAAACACACATGGCTCGCACATCAAAATACCATTGGCGCTACAATCATGATTGTCTCGCTGCTGGGTATGATTGCCAGCGGTTGGTTGTATATCAGTGGCAATATCGCATGGTGGTTATGCGTACCGATCACTGCGATCTTCGCTTCATTTTTGCATGAGCTTGAGCATGATCTGATTCATCAGATGTATTTCCGTAAGACACCTTGGGCAAATAACTTGATGTTGCTCACGGTTTGGATCGCACGAGCGAGTACGATTAATCCATTTGTCCGTCGTCAATTGCATTTGCATCATCACAAGTTTTCAGGCACAAAGTCTGATCTTGAAGAACGTGGCATTACCAATGGCGAGAAGTGGGGCTTACGTCGTTTACTGATGACTGGCGACAATATGCTTGCAGTTTATTTACGTCCCATCACGATGGCGCGTGCGACTGGTGCGTACATCAAATCGCAAAACCCTGCGAATAAAAAAGAAGAGAACCGTTTGCGCTTTGTGCAATTGACCTCGTATATGCCGCTAGGTCAGTTGTATTACATCGCTTTCCACGGTTGGGTGGTGATTCATGCGACCTTGTGGGTGATGGCTGCGACAAATCATTCAGTGGCATTACCGAGCATGTTTACGCAATCGCTTCATTTCCTCGATGTGTTTGCAGTGATTTATATGTTGCCTTCAGTATTGCGTACATTCTGCTTGCATTTCATCAGTTCAAACATGCATTACTACGGCGATGTGGAAACGCGTAATCCGATGCAACAGTGTCAGGTGTTGAATGTGTGGTGGTTGGCTCCGATGCAATTGTTCTGCTTCAACTTCGGGAGCACCCATGCGATCCATCATTTTGTGGTGAAAGAACCTTTCTATATCCGTCAATGGACTGCACCTGTTGCTCATAAAGTGATGCGTGAAATGGGTGTGCGTTTTAATGATTTGGGTACTTTCCGCCGCGCGAATCGCTATGCACAGGAAGAACACGTTGCGGGTTAATTTGTAGGGTTGACGTGATGTAAACTTTTGGGTCATGTGATCCACGACCGAACTCCTTGTTCGGCTTTTTTTCGTCTTCCGAATGGGTATTTGAATCGTAAAGTGACTTCTCATTCCCCTGCGGCGTCTTCTGACCTCATCGGTGTCAGTCGCCGTATGGTCAGATTTGAGCGTTTCTCAATCAGCTCGACGATCTCCTTGACCACGGGATGCTGGGAAAAACGTAAATCTAGCTGTAGTTGACGTGCGGCATCTGGCAATCGCTTTGCCAACTGCAAAATTCGTTTGCGTGCCTGTGTTACTGACAGTCCACAGCTGATTGCGAGCTGATCCCAATGTCGTGCTTCGACTTCGGTAAACTTATATTTACTGCCAATTTTCATCGCCATCTTGATGGTTAGGTTCGGATAGACCGCAGTGGATAATAGATCGTAAGCAGGTGCGAGGATCGACTGGTTGCCTCTATAGAGCAGCGAAAAATTTTTGCCATGCGCGTCATGATTGCCGATGAGCGCATTGAAAATCACCATATCCCACAAGCGCAGGACGTGTATTGCACTTGGATGCGCGATACGGCGAAGCAGTTCAAAACAATCCGCTAGACTAGGCCCGCCTTCATTTTGATATTTCTGTTCAGGCATCACCCCCAGCGCTTGGCAGAAGTCCTCCTGATGCATTCGTATCAATTGCCCAGCGCTATCTTTGATCCGATCATAGCGCTCAACGAGCAAAAACTGTCGATCCATGACGTGATGAATGCGTGATCGTGCGGGTTTAAATCCAAGCATTTCGGCAAGTGCTAGACAAAAACCCTCGTTAGTCACGCTGTCTGCCACACTCGATATGGCGGGTTTTAAAATATGTGAGCTGGGGGCTCCATTAAGAGGTAAACCAATTCGGTCACCATCCACGACGACAGGGAGTTTGTCTTGCGCTCCTGCCAGCGATAGTCTGAGTCCATCGGTTCCTGCCAACATAGGACGGCGGGGGAGTTCATCGAGTACCTGGATGAGTTCCTGATCACGGAGCCATTGCACATCCGTTTCTTGAATCAGCGCTGGCAAAGACTGACTGGGCTCAAGTAATGTCACTGCGCCTGCGCACTCACCGCCGAGGTGGTCAAGCAGCGCAAAATCATTTTGTCTAGAGACTTGAAATTGTCGTGCGATGAGCTCACGGGGTCGACCTTCTGGCAACAGTCCCGCAAAAAAGGGGAGTGTTTGGTCATCATCGAAAGCTTGTGGCTGTAATGGTAGCGAGTAGGATAGCGCCACAGCATCCGTCCGCTTTAACCAATCTTCACGATAGCTAAAGATTGGCCGACGTCCATTGGCAATCGACAACGTGCCGACATGGTTCACACCAAGCCATACCTCAAGCTCACGTACCATCATTATCATCCTTTATATCACTTGGCGCAGCGAGCCCAGTCAGCATCAGCGTACCACCCAGTGCATCGATGACTTTGAGCACCGTCTCAAAGCGCAGTGTCGGTTTACCCGCTTCCACATCCACAACAAAACGAATGCCAACCCCAGCTGCTAGCGCTAACTGAGATTGAGTAAGTCCTAACTGTTTACGCGTCAGACGAAGTGCTGTACCTAGCTGCGCGGTAGATTGAATGCTGATCATAGTAAATATTCCCGTTCGGGAAATTATTGAGCAGAATGAGTCTAAAAGCAACAAAAATTCCCGATCGGTAACTTTAGTCTAAATATTAATGAGAAATGCACATTTGTTCCCGATCGGGAATGTTAATCATCTGATCCACGGCCGAACGCCTTGTTCGGATTTTTTGGTCTTTACATCGAAGTCTAGGTGCATACACGAAGGGCGCGTAGGGCGTACGTCACTGCTACGTTGCGCTATTGCGCTTACTTTTCTTGCACAGACTGTCCTGCAAAGTGCCATGACATTGCTCCACAACTCACCTAAAACAATCCGTTTTTCTTGTTATTGTGTTTGGGCGATGACTTCACAGCGAGTGTGAAAGTCACGATTCGATGAATAAAGGATATTGCTATGAATACCGATATTATCGCTGGAAAGTGGAAACAGGTTGTTGCTAAAGCGAAAGCCGAATGGGCAGAGCTTACAGATGATGACATTAAGAAAGCTGAAGCGGGTCACGAGCATCTCGTCGGCGTTGTCCAAGAAAAATATGGCAACACCAAAGAAGAAGCCTATAAACAAGTCCAAGACTTCTGGGAAAAACACGACCCAGATCGGAAAGTTTAGCCAAGCTTTTAACCGTATTTTGTTTTCGGTCTTTGATCGACTCTTTCTTGAGAGGCGATAACTTTTCAAGAAAGACCTTTTATATCGTTTCATGATTCATTAGAAAAAATTTTGGAGTATCAAATGAAAAATTCAATGATTGTATTACTGACGAGCAGCGTGCTTTTAGTTCCAGCAGTGGCAATGGCCAATAATCCTGCTGAGGTGGTGGGTGTTCAACCGATTTCTTCTGGTGAGCTGAGCCAAGTTGTGACGGGCTGGAGCGCGAAAAAGCAAATCATCGGCAAGACGGTGTTCAATGAGCGCAACGAAAAAATCGGTGTGATCGACGATATCGTGATTGCGCCTGATAAGCAGATTTCATATGCGATTATCGGTGCGGGTGGTTTCTTGGGAGTTGCTAAGCATGATGTAGCGATTTCGATTAATCATTTTGCGCAACACGGTGAGAAGTTTGTGGTTACGGGTGTGACGAAAGAGTCATTGAAAAGTGTCCCTGAGTTTAAGTACGCTGTTAAGCGATAGTTTAGGGAAACCTAGTTATAAGAAAGAAAAGCCGCTCAGTTGAGTGGCTTTTTTGTTGTGCTCAAGTTGGTAAATAACAAATTTAAGCTGATAACAACGATTTTTAGCGTTTCACATAGATTTTTTGGACGATTTAGACTGGTTGTATATATCGCTTTGTAGAATCATAGCTCAAGAATATAGATGATGAAGTATGGAGCGACGCCTAATGAATGCCAACACCCCGATTGCGATGCTGAAGCAGCAGTCAGACTATGCACCAAAGCATAAAGATCCAAAACGTTATATGTGGTTACTGAGCCCTGCGTTACCATTAATTGGGTTGGTTGCAGCAACAGGATATGCAGTTGCTCCTAAAAAACTTCGTTTTATGGCAGCTTTCGGTCCAATCATGCTGCATGGTGTTATTCCATTGATTGATAAGATGGTGGGTGCAGATGCAGAAAACCATCCAGAAGAAGCGATTAAACAGCTTGAGCAAGATCCCTATTACATGCGCATCGTAAAAGCGTATATTCCGTTGCAATATCTGACAACCGTTGTAGGTGCTTACGCAGCGAGCCGTAAAGGGACTCCATTAGTAGACCAGATTCTTTTGGGCATGTCTGTGGGTGCGGTGAATGGTATTGCGCTCAATACTGCGCATGAATTGAGCCATAAATCAGAAAAGGTCTATCACTATTTATCACACTTGGCGTTGTTGCCAACGGGTTATGTTCATTTCCGTGTCGAACATCCTTATGGTCATCATCGTCGTGTTGCGACGCCTGAAGATCCAGCATCTTCACAAATGGGTGAGACCTTCTGGCAATTCTGGCCACGTACTGTCATTGGCAGCTTTAAATCAGCTATTGAAATTGAAACAAAACGTCTTGAGCGTCGTGGCAAAGGCTGGTGGTCACTCGACAATGAGTTGTTGCAGGGATGGGCGATGGCTGGTGCATTTCATGCAACGATGATTGCAGTGTTTGGTCGTCGCGTGATTCCTTTTATGGCGACGCAGGCGGTGTATGGCTTTACTTTGTTTGAGGTGATCAATTACCTTGAACATTATGGTTTGAAGCGTCAAAAGCTGGACAATGGTAAATATGAGCGGACGATGCCTGAGCATAGCTGGAACAATAACAGCATGGTTACCAATCTGTTCTTATATCAGTTGCAACGTCATTCGGATCACCATGCATTCCCTACGCGTTCATTCCAAGCGTTACGTCATTTTGAAGATGTTCCTCAATTACCCGCAGGTTATGCGTCATTGCTCTTGCCAGCGATTATTCCGAGCTGGTGGTTCAAGCTGATGGATCAGAAAGTTGTGGATAATTATAAAGGTGATTTGAATAAAGCCAATGTGCATGTAAAAGCACGTGCTCGTTTATTTGCTAAATATGGTGTTGTGGATCAGCAATTAGAAGAAAAAGCAGAGGCGTAATTTGTAAGTCTTTTACTTCTGAAGATACCCACCGAAAAAGGTGGGTATTTTTTTGTTTTAAATAAGATTGTTCGGGCTGTTTCCTTGAGTTTAATTCCGCGCATAAGCGTTAGTTCTGGGTAGTCATATAGAAAAGCCGCTCGGTTGAGTGGCTTTTCTTGCTTTGTCACACAAGAGTTTAATTGAAAAAACACATTATTTAGTTTTTTATCATTAATGCAGGCCAAAAGGCTGGATTAATGATATAGCAGATATTAGGGCTTTTTTTAATTACTCCAACAACAAGCTTCATACTATAATTAAAGTTATAAATATATTTTGCTTCGTCATCAATCATTAATCCAAGAAAACCGTACCACAATAAAAGCTCAAATATTTTCTGACAAGAAGTATCTGAAACTCCAAAAGCAATGAGTATGGAGCATATTTCTTCGTGTGTTAACTCGGATTGACTGCCAATAAACGCATACAAAATATCATCTACATTCGCTACGTCGTTTATTTCATAGCCAATATCAGTTAACAAGTCAGTAGAGTATGCGGCCAAACCTTTTAAAATATCTCCTTCGGAAATTAGCTCATGATTTAAATTGATAGCAAAACTTTTACATTGACTAATTAGGTTTAATAGAAATCTAGGTCTCATTAATGACCTTTCAATTAAGTATTGAGAGCTTTCTTCCCCGTAATAGTGACTTACAAATATTTTTGACCATAAAGCATAAAAGGGGCTATCGCTACATAAGTTGTTGGATATAACCCTTAATCGAACTAATTCTCTCAGTAAATCGGGGTCAGTCCAATCAAGTAATACACTAGCTTCTTTACCTCTATCAGATGTTTCTTTAACTAATAACTCATAAACATCATTTCGGAGAAACAGGATCGTATGTACATTTATATTGGCTCTGCTAAATTGACGCTCTATCTTTTTTGTAGCATCAATTAACGCCCTTATCATTAGAAGGTCTTCGTGATTCAAACCCGAGGTTGGCCACCCTTTATCAAGATTGTCGAATAGTAACCAACAAGTCTCTTTATTCTTCATATAGTTAATAACTTGCAACGTTAAGTTTTTTACATCATGGCAATAAAGCATTTCTGTAAGATTTGCCATAGAAAGTCTGACATTGGTTTCATTACCATGTCTGGCTTGATACTCAGTCGATATTTTCTCCATTAGGGTTCCCATTCTTTCGGAGAAGTCGCCTTCAGTGTCGTAACCTTCAGTATGATACAAGTTAACAAGATTCCGATAAGGCTCATATAAGCTTTCATCATGTTTATGTTGTTCGCGATCCTTATCTAAGATTTTATAGCAGATCTCTAAGAGTAGGACATATTCCCAAAACGCCATGATAGTATGTTGAAAAGTCCCTTCCTCAAGGAAAGAAAGCATAAGTTCTTTAAATTTTATTAGTTTGTATCCATCAGGCTTTAAATCTAGGACAATATTACCTTTTTTATTTCTCTCCCTATCTCTGACTTGTAAAAAAATTGCAGACTTCCCTGAACCTTTGCGGCCTACAACAATATTAGCTTCACCTCTAAGAGATCTTAAAAATTGATCTGTTTTTAAATAATAGCTTTCTAATGTGCGCATTTCGTTTTCAGCGGATGTTGCACCAAGATCAAGGGATTGGAGGAAGGTCTCTTCAAATGTTATATCTAAATTTGACTCCTCTTGGAATGCTTCGGCTATTCGTGAAGCAAATTCAGCAATATGTTCATTTATATCGTCTGGGTGATATGTATTATGGACAAAATCGCGATAGTCTAGCGGAACAGGTTCTTCACCATTTTGTAAAATACATAAAGCTTTTTCCATGCCTTCAGCTAGACCCGCAAGGAAGGCGGCTCTCATATTATGAACAGGTGCACCAACAGAACTATTTGAAAGTAAAGGTATAACAACACCATACGACTGGGCTATCTGGCTAATTGCATCATTGGCAGATAATCGTGGTTGCTCATTTGGATCAAACGATCGCATTAAGTATCTAGCTTTTTTATTCTCGATACAATTCGCGATGCCCAATCAGTTTTGTGCAGTCCCTCTAATAGGTATACAGGGGATTGTATGTTTATTTTATACTTTGTATTTAGTGGATTAATGTTTTGAATGCAATTAATGAAATCATACAGTTCAGAGGTGTTTTGGTATTCTTTATAACCTAAAGTATCAAATATTCCAACTTCCCTAATCGTAGGTGATACTTCCTGAATACTTTTATTTTTAGTAAGTAATATCCGTTTGCCCTTTCCAATTGCATATCCAATTTCATAAGTGACATTGAAATTCAAAATAGAAATATCTGCGATGAGAAAGTCGCAACTATCAATACCAGCTAGTACTTGTTCGGATATAAAATGACCGACTATATCGAGAGCTTTCCAAGATTTAATGTTGTAGTCATCTGTAGTATTAATTTTGCTTATCGTACTTTCAATAGTCTGACCAATTTCCGCTGGGGAGGCTGCGTAAGCATAAAAGCCTAAATTTTTCTTGTTCACAGTTCATCCTTGTTAAAGTCAAATGACTTCAGATTGAAAAATTAATTATTAAGTTCTAGTTAGAATTGAAGCTTATGAACGATAAGCTGAAAAATATTACACTACAAGAAATTCTTAATATTAATTTAAGAGCTTCATTGTAATATTGTAGAGTCGTTAGAGTAGTTAAGCCGCCTTTTCCTTCTTTTCTTCCGCAACAATCTCACTCAGCGCCAGATCAATTGGACGATTGTGAAAGCCTAAATCGCGTGCAGCTTTGCTGTTGTCCACACTGATCGAAATAGGAAGTCGGGCAGATAACAGTTTAGCGGGTAGGGCATAATAAGCAAAGCGTATTTCGCCAACACAAACTTATCAGATAACTTAAGCCACCTTATCCCGATCCATCGCCAGAGTCTCTACAGGCTTATAAGCCGCAGTCACCAGCGGAACCCAAGTCCAACGCCGATTTTCTGGCAATCCCAAATTCCGATAAGGCGCACTGCCTAAGAAAAAATGACTGATCCCGTTATGCATCCGTAATTGCGCTTCCGCTTGTAACTTCGCAAAACGCCCAGTAACTATAAGCTAAGGTTAGTCTCAACTAAACATAGAAATACTCTAATCCTTTCAAATCATAAAAATATTAAATGTCCCTGTCTAAAATTTTGTTGCTGGAGTGGAGTGCAGTCGACGATTGAGAGAGGAGTCGTTACTTTTTTATTCTTTGTATTGTGAATAGATCATAATATAATCAAAAAAAATCACTACTCCTCGGCCAATAGAGTAATTATGCTAATTGATCGTATTAGTTTCAAAGTTGGAGCTATTCTAGAATCATCGCCCGTTCAAAAATCGATGGTCATTCCATATTTTCTATTGATAGTGATCAGTCAATACATATTCTTTGATTTGATGTTTGTCTTCAAACCTTCGCCTTATATTAGTAATGCTGTGATTGAACGCTTACTGCCATTTAAGGCGGGTGTTCTGCTCATTGCCATTACGATGATCTTACTTCAAAAAAAGCTAGAGTTATTAGAACAGGCTCAAAAAGTCGTTCCTTATATCTTCACGTTATTTTATCTATTCAGCTTAATGATTCTTGGTTATCAAGTTGGGCACATGTCCATTGTGACGGGGGTCGTTATTGCAGCCGCACCATTAATTTCAATGATTTTATTTGAAGGTGCCGTCACAGTTGTGATGATTGCTGTTGGGGTCATCACGTTTCTCGTCATTTCTATTTTGTATGTCGCAGGGGTACTTCCATATGCACCGTTATTTATTCCCGTTGCCAACCCTGATAGCGCTGCAAAAGCGTTTTTTCTCTCTTGTATGATCTTTTTAATGCTGCCGTATTTAATTTGTTTTATGTCAGGAACCTATTTTTTGGTCCGATATTGGCGTTCGAGAGAGAATGCGATTCGAAAAGTTGGCTTGATTGACAGTTTAACCGAGCTGGCAAATCGTCGGGCCATTAGCATTGATTTAGCAAATTTGACGGTACAACGTAGTCAGACTGAGCCGTTATCAATCATCTTGGTTGACGTCGATTATTTTAAAAAAATCAATGATACCTTTGGACATTCGACAGGCGATATTGTGCTACGTCGAGTGGGTGATTGTATCAAAAACACGCTCCGAGAATCTGATCAAGTCGGTCGATATGGCGGTGAAGAATTTTTGATTGTTCTTGCCAATACGCACTTGGATTGTGCGCAACAAATCGCAGAGCGTTGTCGTCTAAACATCGAAAATGAGGTGATTTTAAGTCTGGATAATCATCCGATTCGGGTGACTGCAAGCTTCGGTGTTTACTGTTCCGTGGTACATGGAGAGGGGATTGCCGAAATGATTCACGCTGCGGATATACAGCTCTATCGTGCGAAAGACGAAGGGCGTAATCGAATTTGTCTTCACGAGGCGGTTGCATAGCTTAATTCTGCTCTTCTTTGGCATACATGGAAGAGCAGAAGTTCTCCTTCTTATTCAAGCTACTTTATCCCGATCTCTCGCCAAAGTCTCCACAGGCTTATAAGCCGCCGCCTGATGTTTCAGCGAACGCTTAACCCAATTGTCACGCCAAGACACACCCAGCCTCGCAAAAACCTGATTGCCATTTGGCATTAACTGACGCACCGTTTCCGCCACAGTCACCATTGGAAAAATCACCAGCGGAACCCAAGTCCAACGACGATTTTCTGGCAATCCCAAATTCCGATAAGGCGCACTGCCTAAGAAAAAATGACTGATCCCGTTATGCATCCGTAATTGCGCTTCCGCTTGCAACGTCGCAAAACGTCCAGTGCCCATCGTCTCAAAAGGCTCATTCATCAATGCCCGCGACAGTGTCTTCGTATCCTCATCTGCCTCGGGCTGTGAAATCAATAATGTATAAATAATGCGCAAACCATCTTTTTCATTGGTCACCAAAATGCGCTCATCAATTCCCATTAGATAACCCAAATAACGCCACAAATGAATAATGCCTTCACGCTCACGCCGACGATAACGAAAACCCAGCGCGCGCATACCCGTCAAATACACCACAGAAAATGCCAGATTGGTCGCCAACATATCGCCCTGATTAATCGGAATGCCCCATTCGTTGTCGCGCCAATCAGGATGACTACGAATCCGCCGACGCAAAACCGCATGGAGAAATCGCACACGAATCGTGGTCTTAAACCCTTTGCCGAAACGCCCCAACGAACCGGGTCGCGTTGCCTCAACCGCAAAGGCGCGTGTCTCAGATGTGCGCCGTGCCGCGCCATCCGCAAGCGCACCCGTAAACACTAACGGTTTGTTAATCGCAGAATTGCCATAACCACCCATCAACGCCACATCGCGCATAATCAACGTACCGACAATACCCGTGCGACAAGTCGCTTGCTGTCCTAACTCCAAGAGTTCCCTGTCCAGCCACTCGGGTTCAGAATCAATATGTGCAAATAAATCTTTTAGAAACTCAGGTGCTTCGGGCACTTGATCAATGCCCTCATCCAGCGCCTTGTCGAGTAAGGCGCGTGCCTGCATAAAACCCACATCTTGCGCCCAATTCGCCAGATCATCATCCAGCGGATCACCTTGCATCAGCAACTCACCAAAATTTTGGATTTGCTCCGCAGTCGGTAAACCTTTCTTGCCCAGCAACAACCGAAAACGCCAAGCCTCTTTCTTCTTCGGATTCGGTTTAAATCGGGTTGGAATGTGCTGTTGCATGATCATTGGCTCCTGACATGATATAAGTAGGACACGTGCTGCAATCTCTTGATCTATCCATAAAAGCAGGATACAAATCAAATGAGTAGGTAAAGCTTTTGAAGCTGTTCGGCTAGGCTAGGCAGATAACTTACATTTAGTAATTTACGAATTGTAAGTTATACTAAATCTGTGATCGATACAAGTGTATTTTTTGAGGCAAGTATTTTTGAGAGCGTTATGGCATTAGCAACACGACAACGGATGAGCGCCGAATCGAGGCGTGATCAGATTCTGGATGTAACACGTCAAGTTGTTGATGTGGAGGGTTTTCATGCCGCCAGTATTGAACGCATCGCGCAAGAATGTGGGATTACGCGCACGCTTATTTATCAGCAGTTTGGTAGTTTGTCTGGCATGTTAGTGGCGATGGTTGATCGGGAGTTTCAACATGCAACCGCAGGTTTTATGCTTGCGATACAACGTCAACCGCCTAGTGATAAGGAAAAATTTACGGCGGCTTTAGCAGGTATGCTTGATGCCGTGGATGCCGCACCTGCGACATGGCGGATGTTTCTCATGCCACCCGAAGGCGGGCCGCCCGAGTTGTTTGAACGACTGGCGAAGTCGCGTTCGTTGACGCTGAGTTACATCAGTATGGCACTGGAAGCGTCAGGTCTAGAGAAAACAATTATTGTGAGTGAAGACCGTGAATTGACGATTCGGATGATGTACGCGGTTGCTGAAGAACTGGTTAAGTTGCGTTTGCAAGATCCACAAGCCTATACGACTGAACGATTATTAGCACAAGCCGAATGGCTGTCCAGAGCGTTGTTTCAACGCGTTTGACTTTAAAATCAAAAGCCCCCCTATCTAAATCTTCCCCCTCAGGGGAAGACTTCAAGGCAAAAGCATTAAAGATCTACAATAACGCCTGACTAAACAACTGCGCGAGTTGCTTGGTCAGTACAGCGCGACTGATTTGCTGAGGCGGTTTATTGATATAGCGGATGATCGAAAATAAAGTGGCATTGGTCAAAATATAGAGTTTGCAATTCAGCTCCTCAATCGGAACAAATCGGGGCTGTTGTAATAAGTGCAAGGTGAATACTTTAAAAAAACGCGCTTCAAGTAAATCAATGCCATATTCAAAATTCAATTGCGTCCAATGTCGAACGACTTCGAGATAAACCCCATCTTTCTGCTCCAAAAACTCCCATGTCGCTTCCAGCAGAATGTGAACCACCTGTTCAATACTGTCATGCCCAATTGGTGCCACGCGCTGCTCAATGATCGACAGCGCCTCCTCAATCATCGTTTCCATCAGTAAGTTATACAGCTGTTCTTTGTTCTCGAAGTACTGATAAAGCGAGCCAATGCTGATGCCAGCTTCGTCTGCAATCTTGGCAGACGTTGTGTCATCAAACCCTTGCTTCGCAATACAGCGCGCCGTGGCTTGCAACATGACTTGAATCGTGTCGCGCGAACGTTTTTGCTTCGGCTGTTTTTTCATAAAAATATGCGACTTGAATGTGACTAATTATTCACATTATAGTGCATTCATTACGAAAATTCAGATGTGTTATTCACCCATACAGTGAGAAAGATCCAATGAACATGATGAGCAAGGAACTGCGAAAAATACCCAAAAATCGATCATTACCACTGATTGGTGATAGCCTGAACTATATTCTGAATGCACCATCATTTATGAAGAATCTTTACGCACAACATGGCGAAGTGGTTGAGATCAAAGCATTTGGTCAGAAAATCATTTTTATGTTGGGTGCCGATGCCAACAAATTTGTCTTGCTCGAAAACCATAAGAATTTTGCAAATTCGGCGTGGGAATCATTGATAGGTCCTTTTTTTAAACGTGGACTCATGTTGATGGACTTTGACGAACATAAACTGCACCGACGCATCATGCAAACCGCATTCACGCATGATGCATTGGTCGGCTATTTAGATGGCATACAAGACACGACGCAGTTCGGTATCGCACAGTGGCAATCAGGTCACAATATTTTAATCTTTGATGCGCTCAAAAAACTGACCTTAGATATTGGTAGCGAAGTTTTTTGTGGACAGAAGGCTGGGGCAAATGCGGATGCGATGAATCTGGCCTTCTTGGATGCGGTGCAGGCAGGCACCAGTCTGATTCGATATGATTTGCCTGGCACACGCTGGCGTGCAGGACTCAGAGGACGTGCATTGCTTGAACAACATTTTCATCGAGAGTTGAGGGTTCGCAACGATTGGTCAGGGCGAGATTTGTTTTCGCGACTCAGGTCGACGCGTACCGAAAGTGGGGAGTTATTTAGCAATGATGATGTCGTCAACCATATGATTTTTGTGCTGATGGCGGCGCATGATACCAGCACGATTACATTGACCAATATGATGTACCAACTTGCGGTTAACCCTGAGTGGCAGGAGCGATTACGCGAAGAAAGTCGACATATAGGCAGCGAGCGGCTGAGTTTTGATGATCTGGATCGCTTACAAGGTATGACTTGGGTGATGAAAGAGACTTTAAGACTTTGTCCACCTGTTCCCATTTTACCGAGACTTGCCGTTGATGATTGTGAGTACAAAGGCTATCAGATCAAAAAAGGCAGCATGGTTGCGGTCAGTCCGTGGTTTACCCATTATCAGTCGGAGCATTGGTTTAACCCAACCCGATTTGATCCAGAGCGATTTTCCGACGGACGGAACGAAGATAAAAAGCATGCATTTCAATGGGTGCCATTTGGCGGAGGCGTGCATAAATGTATCGGTCTGCATTTTGGGCAGCTTGAAATTAAAGTCATTTTGCATCAGCTTTTATTAAAATATCGTTGGGAAGTTCCTGCGGGATATGTCATGGAACAAGACTTTACCAGTTTGCCGATTCCTAAGGACAGGCTGCCGATTACGCTGATTCGACTGTGAGTCTGGGGGCAAGTAAAGTAAAAGAAGCTCTTTGAGCCTGTTGCTCTTGGTTTTTTAAGCTTGAGTAGATCGTTCTTTCAGTTGCTTGATCAATGTCTTGTTACGTAGACCTAAGCGAGCTTCAGGCTTTTAATTTTAAGATTGACTGATCATATTATACAACTGGTTGCATAATATGATCACAAATCAAAACACGATTGCGTTGGACGTATTCAGTGGTTATTTATTGAAGTTGGTCGATTGTTTACAGATTGATTTTCATCAAATTAGTCAGCTGTCGCCAGACGCAATAATGCGGTTCTAGCCGCATCGACAAGTTGATCGTGGTTCCATTGTCCGAGACTTTTTCGAGAAAGTTGTATGGTCAGTCCATCAATTTGCGCAATCATGAGCATGGCACGTAGCTCATAGTCGCGTTCACTCAGATGCGGTATCAGTCCTTTGATGAGGCGGACGAACTCTTTTTGTTCACGAATGCGGACTTTGTCGAGGATTTTGGCTGCGGCTGGATTGCGATTGGCAAGAGACCATATTTCCATAAAAACCCCTGCGACATCAGGGCGACGCACTTCAGCGAGAAATAAATCCATCGCTGCTATGAGCCGTTCAATTTGGGTTTTTCCTGTCATAGAAGCATTCAGCTGTTCTATGGCAACACGATAATCATCGATCATAAACAGCAGAACAGATTCTACCAAGGTGTCTTTATCTTGGTAATAGTGCTGCACGGTGCTCAAACTGACATTCACACGAGTTGCCACACCCCGCATAGAAAGACCTGCATAGCCTTCTGCTGCAAAGATTTCTCGTGCCGCGTTCATGATCTCTTGAGCGCGTTCGACGCCTTTCCCTGTCGTGCCAGAGCCCTTTTTCTTTAATGATTCAATGACTGTATCGAGCATTTTTCGCTTGGCTCCAACGACCAGTGAAGTCGTATTGTATGATCATTGACTAATATGTCAACTGACCTATATAATTTGATCGATGTTAGGTCGGGTGACCTATAATTAAAAAAGCAATATATTCTACCAGTCGATTATGTCCTGTAAGGGCAACCATTCACATGAAGGAAGCACAGTATGAGTCGTAAAGTATTTGTTGCAGGCGTAGGAATGATTCCATTCACGAAACCAGGTGCAGGTCCAGCGTATGACGTCATGGGTACGGAAGCGGGTCGTCTGGCGTTGCAGGATGCGGGTATTCCTTATGCATCTGTTCAACAAGCCTATGTGGGTTATGTGTATGGCGATTCGACAAGTGGTCAGAAAGCCTTGTATCCACTGGGTATGACAGGTATTCC
Source organism: Moraxellaceae bacterium (assembly GCA_025363155.1). GTDB lineage: Bacteria > Pseudomonadota > Gammaproteobacteria > Pseudomonadales > Moraxellaceae > Aquirhabdus. The sequence continues at coordinate 9,320 of JANYEL010000161.1, read as the reverse complement.
TGTGATTAATGTCAATAATAACTGCTCAACAGGTTCGACAGCGCTTTTTCTGGCACGTCAAGCAATTGCCAGTGGTGCTGCTGATTGTGTGATCGCGTTGGGTTTTGAGCAAATGAATCCAGGAGCGTTGGGCTCGGTTTTCAACGATCGTCCTAATCCGTTTAATGATTTTAATGCGTTAACGGATGATCTTGTCGGAATGCATGAAGTGCCGATGGCGTTACGCATGTTCGGCGGCGCAGGTTTATCACACATGCAGAAATATGGCACCAAACTTGAGACCTTTGCCAAAATTCGTGCGAAAGCAAGTCGTCATGCGGTCAATAATCCATTGGCGCTATTTCGAAAAGAAGTGACCGAAGCCGATGTGATGGCTGCACCTGTGATGTGGGAGGGGGTGATGACGCGTCTGATGGCTTGTCCGCCGACTTGTGGTGCGGCGGCGACGATTCTGGTCTCAGAAGATTTTGCTAAACGGCATGGTTTGCGGACGGATGTTTTTATCGCGGCACAAGCGATGACCACCGATACCGCAAGTACGTTTGAAGCGCGAGATATGATGCAATTGGTTGGTTTTGATATGACTGCAGCTGCGGCAAAACAAGTGTATGAAGCCGCAGGAATTGGGCCAAAAGACATTGATGTCATCGAATTGCATGACTGTTTTGCTCACAACGAACTGATTACTTACGAAGGTTTGGGCTTATGTCCGCTCGGCGGCGCAGAGCAATTTATCCTAGCCGGTGACAATACTTATGGCGGTCAAGTCGTGACGAATCCTTCAGGAGGTTTACTTTCCAAAGGACATCCTCTCGGTGCAACAGGGTTGGCGCAATGCTATGAACTCACGCAGCAACTACGCGGCAACGCCGATGCGCGCCAAGTGAACGGTGCAAAAAATGCCTTGCAGCACAATTTAGGTTTAGGTGGCGCGTGTGTTGTCACGCTTTATCAATCTCAATAATCGATAGGAGCACTATCATGATTGATAAAAGTCTTATCGGTAGAGTTTTTCCAGCATATACGGTTGACCTTGAAAAAGGTCGTCTTCGGTTTTTTGCTGAAGTGATTGGTGAAACTGATCCGATTTATTTTGATGAAACCGCTGCGCGTGCGGCTGGCTATCGTTCGGTATTAGTGCCGCCAACTTTTCTTTTTGGACTCGATATTGAACAGCCGAATGCGTTTGCGTGGCTTGCCGAGGCGGGTCTGAATCTTGAGCGAGTTCTGCATGGTGAGCAGTCGTTTCACTATCACACCCCTGCGTGTGCTGGAGATATATTGACGTTTGAGTCGCGTATTGTCGATATTTATGACAAGAAAAACGGCGCATTGGAGTTCATCGTGAAGGAAATCAAAGTGAGCAACCAACACGGTGAACATGTGGCTGATTTGCGTAATACCATCGTTCAGCGCCACGGATAAAGGACAGATCATGACTACTTTTATGCCTAGAGATTATCACGCCATTAACGTCGGCGATCTGTTGCCACCTTTGGTTTTACCACCGATCACGCGCACGACATTGGCGTTATTTGCGGGTGCTTCAGGCGATCATAATCCGATTCATATCGACAGCGATTTTGCCAAAAAAGCGGGAATGCCCGATGTGTTTGCTCATGGCATGCTCTCAATGGCATGGCTTGGTCGCTTGCTCACCCAATGGGTGCCGCAGCGTCAGATTGTTGAGTTCAATGCACGCTTTGCTGGCATTACCCATCTGTCGGATCAGCCGCATTGCACTGGGAAAGTCGTCGAGAAATTTGATCGTGATGGGAAGCAGTTGCTCAAGTTAGAGCTACAAGTCAGCAATCAAAACGGTGATGTGAAAATCATCGGTGATGCGTTGATTGCCATTTAATGCATTCAAAAATGGAATGTGGAATCAAATTTTCAACAATTAATTGAAGAGAACAATATATGCAAAATTTAGCTGGAAAAGTCGCCATTGTTTCAGGCTCGGGACGCGGTATTGGTCGTGCGATTGCACTGAAATTAGCCCATCACGGCGCACGCGTCGTCGTCAATGACTTGGATGAAGCACCTGCACTTGAAGTCGTCGAAGCAATTAAAGCGGCTGGCGGGGAAGCCGTTGCGTGTGTGGGTAGTGTCACTGCCGATGGCTTTGCTGAACGCTTTGTGCAAACAGCGGTCGATCATTTCCAAGGCTTAGATATTATTATCAATAATGCAGGTTATACGTGGGATAACGTGATTCAAAAAATGTCAGATGAGCAGTGGGATGCCATTCTTGATGTACATTTAAAAGCGCCGTTCCGTATATTGCGTGCCGCTCAGCCAGTGATTCGTGCATTAAGTAAATCTGAAGCTGAAGCGGGTCAGGAAGTGTTTCGTAAAGTGGTTAATATTTCATCTATCGCAGGTTTGGGTGGTAATGCAGGCCAAGCGAATTATTCAGCAGGCAAGGCTGGGATTGTGGGCCTGACCTTGGCGCTCGCCAAAGAGTGGGGGCGTATGAAAGTGAACGTGAATTGTGTTGCGTTTGGTTTTATTAAAACTCGTTTGACCGAAGCAACAGCGGATGCCAATGCCTCTGTTGATATTGAAGGTCGTCAGATCAAAGTGGGTTTGAATCCTGATTTAGCGAAAATGTTTGAGCGTTCTATTCCTCTCGGTCGTGCAGGCACACCTGAAGAAGCGGCTAATTCGGTGTATCTGCTTTGTACGCCAGAATCCAACTATATCAGTGGTCAAACGCTCGTTTGTGGCGGTGGCTTAGTTTCGACTTAATTGTATTGTTGACTGCATTGATTTTGAAAAATGTCTTAATTAACTTTGTGGTGGAGTAACCGTTATGAATCTTCAAAAGAAACGTTGGATGGATTCTGATCTTGAAATGTATCGCGATAGCGCACGTCGTTTCATTCAAACTGAAATCGCACCGCATGCTGAAAAATGGGCAAAGCAGCAACATGTGGATCGTGAGCTATGGAACAAAGCCGGCGAACTCGGATTTTTACTAGCTGACGTGACCGATGAATTTGGTGGCAGTGGTGGTAACTTTGCCCACATGGCGATTTTCTTTGAAGAGTTAGCTTACGCAGGTGATCGTGCGTTTGGTCTGCATGTCCATGCGATTGCGGCGCACTATATTCTGAATCAAGGCACTGAAGCGCAAAAACAAAAGTATCTGCCTTTGCTTGCTTCGGGTGAGATGGTTGGCGCAATTGCGATGTCCGAGCCGGGTGCAGGATCGGATCTGCAAGGCATCCGTACACGTGCCGTTCGTGATGGTGATGAATATGTGATTAGCGGTTCGAAGATTTTTATTTCGAATGGCTATTTGGCAGATCTGATTATTGTCGTGACCAAAACCAATCCTGAATTGGGCGCGAAAGGGGTTTCCCTAATGCTGGTTGAAACTAAAAATGCCAAAGGATTCAAAGTCGGTCGCATTCTTGAAAAACTCGGTCAAAAAGGTCAGGACACCTGCGAGTTGTTCTTTGACGAAGTTCGTGTTCCTGCTGAGAATTTGCTCGGTGGTGTCGAAGGCAAAGGTTTTGGGCATTTGATGAGTGAATTGCCTTATGAGCGTTTGATGTTGGGTATTGGCGCGATGGCGAGTATTGAGCTGGCACTTGATTTAACGGTCACGTATACCAAAGAGCGTAAGGCGTTTGGTAAACCATTGCTCGATATGCAAAATACCCGTTTCAAACTAGCGGATGTCAAAGCGCAAGCCGTGATGGCGCGGGCCTTTGTCGATGAGTGTATTCAGCGCATGATTGATGGTGAACTCGATACCGTGACGGCTTCGATCGTAAAGCTCAATCTGAGTGAGCTTGAATGTAAGGTTATGGATGAGTGCCTACAGTTCTTCGGCGGCTATGGCTATATGCTCGAATATCCGATTACTCAAATGTATGCCGATGCGCGCGTGCAACGTATCTATGGCGGCGCGAGTGAAATCATGAAAGAGATTATTGCGCGTTCTTTGTAATTTGATTTAACTAAAGCCCTGATATTAATAAGCCCCGTCAATTGATGGGGCTTTTTTATCGCTGGTAATATTTACGTGACCTCAGATTTCGACCATTTCAAAATCTACTTTCGCCACCCCGCAATCAGGACACACCCAACTGTCAGGAATATCTTCCCAGCGTGTCCCTGCTGCAATGCCATCTTGAGGCCAGCCTTCCGTTTCATCGTAAATCAAACCACAAACAACGCAGTGATACTGTTTCATCTCATCCTCTATTCATTCAAAGAGTTATTCATCAGCAAAACATATATTCATTGCGACATAAAAAATTAGGTCTCTGCATTCACATGATACTTTTCAAATAAATGCGCTTTTGCTTCCGGATCCATATTGGCTTTATTCAAGTCGCCTTGGTAGTGATCCACAACTTTTTGATCCATGACGCTAAACCACCATTTCGGAAAGAGAGCATATACAATCATTGAACCATAACCACTTGGTAACTGCGGTGCATCCTCAAAATGTCTCAAGGCTTGGAAACTTCGCGTTGGATTTGCATGATGATCGGAGTGACGCTGTAGCTGGTATAGGAATAAATTGGTGACCACATTGTTATTATTCCAGCTATGTTCAGGCATGGTTCGCGCATATTTGCCATTGCCCAGATCTTCGCGTTTCAAGCCATAATGTTCAACATAGTTAATAATTTCAAACAGCGTAATGCCGTACAAAGATTGCGTCGCTAAAAATGGAATCGTCCGTTTACCAAAAATCGCAATGAGCCCACCATGAAAGGTCGCCGAAGCCAGCCAGCCATGGATTAACTCGTTGTGAATCGACCAGAATTTTTGATCTTTACGGGCAAGACGTTTCGTTTCGATTTCAATCGCAGACTTAAAACTTCCGATTACTGTTCGCGGTAAAAACTTCCAAAAAGACTCGCCCATTTTTGACGAAGCTGGATCTTCTGGCGTCGCAACGCGGCGATGATGCCCATACGGGTGCTCTACTCGAAAATGGTTATATCCTGTGGGTGCTAATGCTAGATGAGACAGATAGTGATCTATTTTACTGTGTTTATGACAGAGTTCATGTGCGGTGTTGATTGCAGTCCCATTGATTACGCCCAGTAAGGTTCCTAATAAGATCTGATCGACGAGAGGCGTACTTTTACGACTCGCCAAATACGCGCCGTAGATATTTGCTGCATATTGCAGAGGGATATATAGTTTGACGATAGTGGCGTAATAAGGATCATCTTCTAACTGCTTAATCGCTGAGTTCGGGGGATTTTGTTGATCTTCACCGATCAGTTTATCCAATGTCGGAACAATACCATGCATCAAAATTGGACCAAAACCAGCAAAGATCTTGCGAGTCCATTTTGGACCAAACTGATAACCTGCCATCGCTGCAATACCGAAGGCAGGAAATGAGGGGCCAAGTAGCCATAACAGCCTTTTCTTATCGACATATTTGGCGGTATTTTGATTATTACTCTGATTGTCGAATACGGTTTCTTTCATTAATGCGCTCATCATCATCTCAGCAATCAATGGGTGAATGGTGAGGTTAGTATCTGATGATCAGTCATTTTGTACTTGTCATTTATTGACATTATATTGTCATTTTAAGACAATGGATGCACTCACATAAAAAGTCACGAATGATGAAAATCAATGTCCCTGAAATCCCAGCAAGATACTATCTGTATTTGGGAGCGGTATTAGAGCGAGAAAGCATTCACTTTAAGCAAGTTTTAGAGTCGGCGAATATTGACTATGGGGCACTGATACAACCGAATGCATTGCTGACTTTGGAGCAAGTTGAACGCTTAATCGAAGCCGTTTCTCAGATATCACAGCGCAGTGATATTGCAGTGGAACTGGGTAAATCATTGAAACTGACATCACATGCCATTCTGGGATACGGCATTCAGACTAGCTCGACGATTGAAGTGGCCATGCGTTTAGTTGCTCGGTATTTTCGGCTCATCATGCCGACTTTTCGCACGCAATATCGAAATGATCGCAACCAGATTGATTTTATTGTCGAACCGATCGTTTCAATGAACTCTAAAACTTTAGTCTTTCATATCGAAGCGATTGCCGTTGCATTGCATTTCGTATTGCGTGATTTGTTAGAGCAGCGAATGCCGAGATATGATCTCTACTTTTCAATTCCTGAACCTGTTCACATTGCTCGCTATCTTGAATTAAAAGAAGCGCGTTGCCACTTTTCATGGGAAGCCACACCAGGAGTTCGATTCAAACTGCCTGCCGAAATTGGTCAACACGCCTTAGCACTTGCAGATCCGTATTCGCTGCAAATGGTTGAAAATCGTTGCCGAGATCAGATCCGTCATTTTATGACCGATGGGAAGGTCGTCGATTGGGTCAGTATGATGCTGCGTGAGTCTAGCGATGGCATCGCCACGCTGGGTGATTTGGCTAAATTATTAAATTTGTCTGCACGAACGCTTGATCGGTATTTGAAAAGTGAAGGGGTAGGGTTTCGTCAACTTTCAAAAAAAATTCGCCATGAACGATCGTTAGAAATGCTGGCGAATCCTCAAATGACTGCGACGCAAATTGCGTATGAATTAGGATATTCGGATCTTGCTAACTTTACGCGTGCGTTCAAAGCCATCGCCAAGGTCGGCCCGAATGAATTTCGGATGCGCTTAATGTAAGGATGCACGTCATTAACTTGTGTTTGGCGCAATGCGTTACGCCAAACCCAATACAATTTGTGGATTACTTAAAATAAATTAAGCGGCCTTTTCTTTTTTCTCTTCAGCCACAATCTCACTTAGCGCCACATCAATCGGACGATTTCTAAATCCGATATCACGTTCTGCTTTACTGTTATCCACACGAATGCCAATCAATAGAGGCGCAGCATAGACCTTCGGTCCATAACCTTTTGCCTTAACCAATGCTTTAAAAAAGTCCGAAAACTGATGCCCTTCACCGCAGACATTATAGGACTGACCGATACTCGCATCATTTTTCAGTGCGCCAACAGCCGCATCCGCAACATCCCCAGCATACACAAACGGCAAAGAGATGCTCGGTAATGGTAAGAACGGCAATTTCAGCAAGCGATACATCGGTTTCAACGTATTGTAATCACGCGCACCATAAACCAGACTTGGACGTAATGCCGTCATATCCAATTGCAGAATATTCGCCAATTCCCAGCCCAGCACCTCACTGATCTGTTTCGTTGCGCGATATGGGCCGCCCTGACGTTTAATGCCATTCAATTGTTTTTGCTGTTCATTCATGGGATGCAGAATTGACCAACGATAAATCCCAAAGGTACTGATCTGAATAATGCGCTTCACGCCAGCGTCATGTGCGGCTTGGTACACGTTGTGCGTGCCATCAAGGTTGGCTTTTTCATGGTCTTCCCATGCCGACATACTTTTGGTCGCCACATACATCGCCGCATTCGCAATCACCGCATCACAACCCTGAAATGCAGCAGTCAGTGCTGCGGTATCCGCTAAATCTGCTTTACGAAACACGACGCCTTCAGCCGCGAGGAAAGCCGCCTTCTCAGGATTACGCACCACGCCAATGACCTTCGCGCCAGCACGCAGCAAACTACGGCAGAGATAAACACCGATCATGCCACTCGCACCCGTGACGGCAACGGTTTTTCCTTTGAGATCACTCATCTTGTGTTCCTTAAATCCAATAAAAACTTTAAAAATAATTTGATTTTTGAGATGTTGCGTTGACGGTCAATCTTACTCATTTTTGATGGATTTAGCTGTACAAAGTCGATGGGTATTTTCAATGGAAAGCTGTTTTTGTGCTGGGAATATTTGATTGCCCAGAAGCACTTCCAGACAATCTAGGTTTTTTATCATCCGAAGATGCTTTGACTTATTCCAATGACTGAAGAGGCATCTTATGCATGGTCTTTAAATATTGCCCAATTAATCGCGCAGCCCAAGATTTAGCGCGCCAACCTTCATAATGCGCACAATGACTGCCTTGCGCTGTGGTGACAAGGATGACGTTAGGCATTTTGCGCATGCTGTCCAAGTAAGGTGCAGCATTCTGAATATTGCAGACAGGATCATCTTCAGCGTTGAGGATCATCATTGGGATGTGGATCTGCTTAAAGACAAGCATCGGGTTGATGTCGTGCGCATATTCTGCATGACTGCTGTAACCTGCAAACTCGAAAGCGTGTCGACTAAACTCACTTAAACTTTGCGCTTTTCGTAGGTGACTAAACGTCGGGAGGTGCGCGATGCTTTTTGCATGAGGCTCGACGAACTTCCTCAGCAATTTTTTGGTCATATAACGACTGTAAAATGGCTGAATATGGTCAAAACCCGTATCGGTGTTGTAACCCGGACTATATGCAAACCCAGCGCGCAATAGGCTTTTCTCGCCCATCGTGCCCAAATAGCGCACCAGTAACCCAGAACCTGCGGATGAGCCGACACCATAGAGTGCGGACTCGGGTAGGCGAGTATGGATAATGCCGAGCTGCTCGTGCAAATCAGTCACTGAACCGAAAATATTAAACTGTGGCTGAGTCAGCGGCAGGTCGGCATGACCACGACGCACGCAAAGTACCACGCGCCATCCAGTCGTGTTGTGTAGATCAACCACCAGTTCCTGCATGCTTTGCGGACTACCCGTGAGTGTATGCAAGACAACGATCGTAGGTGTGGTCGGTGGTAATTCATAGCCAACCCACGCTAACGCCGTCTGACCACCGTCACTCATAGTGAGTTGCTCAATGTGATCGTAGGCTTGCGCAGCATTATTTTTTCGTGCGCTCAAGAACATCAGTTGGAGATGACTATTGAATAGCCACGGAGTTGGGCGAAAGATCTGATGCAATTGATCTAAGCTTCGAATAATTTGTCGGTTGTGCGAGTTGTCTTGGCAATAAATACGTGGTTTTTGCGGACGGATGCGTTGTTGATTGGTTGACTCAGGGAGGCAGGTTTGTACTACAAACATATCGATTTGCTCTGTATGACTAGGCCAATGGGCAATTCAAGCAGGCGTTTTTATGGATCGTATTTTTACGCACGCTTAGGCTATCGTCTTTGTATAGATTGTAGTGTGAGTTATTTGTTTATGCAACTGGTTGCATGTTTTGATGAAGATGTAGAAACGATGAAGCAATTACTAATGAGCTTTTATTGATCAACGAATGATTTTTGAGACGATGACGGACAACAAAAAAGCCCTAAAGCATTTTGAACTGCACCCCAAAAGTTGGACACCCTCCAACTGATTAAGGTGCAGTTTTTTATGAGTAAGCATTCGATTGAACTGAAGCTCGACGTGATCAATCACTATCTGTCGGGTAAAGACGGTTATGGACTGACAGCAGAGCA
>JANYEL010000118.1 GCA_025363155.1 Moraxellaceae bacterium | reverse complement strand
CTGATCGGAGTCCGTTTTAGCCGCCAACACTTGCTGCTGAGAAGCCTGCTGAGCCAAATCATAGTCGGCACTGTCTAGACGAGCAATCACTTGACCTTGATTGACAAAATCCCCTACTTCGACCAAGCGACTGATGACTTTACCACTGGCACGAAAGCTGAGCATCGTCTGAGTACGTGGCAAAAATGTGCCGTTATAAAGCGCTTCTCGGCCTGTAGTATTTGCTGAAACAGTCGTCACCAACACCCGATTGATCACCTCTTGCCGATCATTTTTGCGGCTGCAACCACCCAAAAATGCAACACCGATCAACATCAGGCAGATGCTAAAAATGACAGCAAGACCGCCATCACAAAACAGACGATGCTGAAGAAAATGTTTAATCATATAGCGCGAAGTCATGGATGAGTTTCCAAATCTGCGCGCTGGACAGCGGCAGTCATACGTGAAGTTTTGGGGAGCTGGGTGCTGGCAGACAACGTAGGTTGCAACAAGGGGCTATTGGGTTTGTCTTGCAACATTTTGTTTGGAAAAGCCTGATCAGCACGAGGTGACCAACTGCCCCCTAATGCGGTATACAGACCAATCATGGCGTTCGCCTGTGCAATCTCTGCATCGATCCGATTCAATTGCGCAACCAGTTGACCGCGATTTGCTTCTTGCAGCTTGATCCGGTTAGTTAGACCCACTTCAAACATGCGTTGGCTATGCCGATAGACATTCTGGTACTTCTGGCTAATGGTATCCAAGTCTGTATAGCGCTGTTGCTGTTGCTGGCGCGCAGTCAGACTGTTTTCGACTTGGTTCAGCGCATTAAACACCGTCTTGTGATACTGGATCAGCGCGGTCTTTTCTTTGGCAGTCTGCCCCTCGATGGCCGCTTTGAAACGCGGATCGTACAGCGGCAATGCAAACGATAATGCAGTATTCAAAAACGCCACAGGATTCAGCGGAATGGGCGGTGCTGGACTAGTCACCAGATCCTGTCCGCCCCAAATCAGACTAGCGACAGTCTTAGGGAAACGGTTGCGCTTGCTCTGTACCAATCGGGCGCTTTCGGCAGCCAACTGCAACTCCGCCGCGCGAATATCAGGGCGACGAGTCAGCAGATCGATCGGTAAGCCAGTCGGAATTTTTTGAGTCAGAACGGCTTGATCAAATAAATTGGGATTAGGCGTAATCTTAAGTTGCTCAATCGGGGTGACGGTCAAGAGCGCAATTTGATGATGCGTCGTCTGCAATGCTCCATCGATCTCGCGCAGCGATGCACTCGCATTGGCCACATTAATTTCAAACAAATCAGTTTCAATCTCACCACTGAGACCCACCGAACGACGTTTACGTGCTGCAGCCAGACTGTCTTGCTGCGAGGCAATTAACGCCTCAAACAACCTCTTCCGCTGCATTAAACTTTGATAGAGAAAATATTGTGATGCGGTTTCTTGACTGACCACTAATTGCGCGCCATAGACACCCCAAATGCCAGCACGCACATCATGGATCGCCGCAAGCTTTCCTGCTCGCGTCGCGCCAAAAATATCGATATCCCAATTGACGTTCAGACCTGCTTGGGTGACCCGCTTATCGGGCAATAAATCACCCGCCTTCACTGCATCAGAATAGCCAGTGCTGCTGTTGTTTTGACCACCACTGAAAGAGACCGTTGGCGCTAAAGTTGCGCCAGCAGACTTTGCACCTGCTCGCGCCAAATTGACCCGCTCCAAAGCCAGATCAACATCGAAATTATGCTGCGCAGCACGTTCAACCAGCGCGGTGAGTTGAGGATCATGGAACTGCTGCCACCACGGCGTGTTCTGATCAAACTGTGCCGACACCTCCGCGCTGCTTGGCTGCGCATAGCGTTCTGGAAAGGCAGATTTCAACCAAGAACCAGACTCTGGTATAGGCGGATTAACCTGACATGCCGTCAAAGATCCGGCTATCAGGCATAGCCGGATCTTTGACCAGTTCCTTGTCGTTTTAAGATTACTCAAGACATGCACCACACCACCCAAAATCAATGCCAAAATCACCACCACAACTACCAACAAAGCCATCGAGCTTTTGCAATAAAAACGCTATGTCGCCATAGCAACGCCTACGACACCCGTTTGAGTGGCGGTACACTAACAACCGTTGAAGTGGGACCAATCTTTAAGATTGCATCACAAGCATTTTCAATGGCACGCGTATCTTGCTTCAGATTCTGGGCATAGGAACGGCAACGCTCACGAATCTTCACATCTTTGATCATCTTGCGTAGCGCATAAGCCACAGTCCGAGACGTATAGGTTGCCGTAAATAGCTGCTTACCCACACCCAGCATGTTCACGATTCGATTGGCGTTATCGAACTGGTCATAAGCAACGGGACGAATGAGCTGCGGTACACCCGCTTGTAATGCGAGACTGGTCGTACCGATGCCGCCGTGATGGACAATCGCCGCCAAACGCGGCAAAAGAAGGTGATACGGGACAAATTTAAAATGCACGATCCCTTCAGGCAAATTTTCGGGCATCTGATCATCATATGGGGTCAACATGATTCCGCGAATCTTGCCACGCACACAAGCTTTGATCGAAGTCGCAAAGAAGTCTTGCGCCATGGCAGACGCAGTTCCCGCTGTAAACATGACTGGCGGATCACCCGCTTGCAAAAACGCTTCAACCTCTGGAGATAACTGTTGATCAGCAAAATTTACAGGCAGTGGAAAACCCGCAAAATTCACGGGTACAGCCCAATCACTCGGCTCAACCGCAAACCAATCAGGAAATAGAGCCACCACAGCATCCGCTTCACAAATCCATTTTTTAAAGATTTTATGTAATGGTTCCAGACCAAATTTTCTACGCATTTCATTGAATGGTTTATTCACATTAGGATCGAAGTAGAAGCGATCCATTGCACTCCACGCCATATTTTTTAACAGCTTAGGCATTTTCGGCGTGACCCAAATTGGTAACAATTTAGATGGAAAGCTTAGCGAGCGGAAAGGCACTGGCGCCAAATGAACCGTTGCCGTTGGTACATGATGTGTTTCTTGCAAAAACCGCGTTGCCATCATCATCGGATGACCAATACTGATGGTTTCGCCCTCAATCAGCTCGCGGCGCATCGCGTCATAATATGGATCGCACAGGCCAAAATAGTATTTGCTGACATGATGGAAAGCCTTAAATGGCTGTTTGCCATTCCGATCACTCCACACCGCCATATGATCTTCAACCGTACCAATCGGGACAAAGCGAAAGCCGCTGTCCTTCAAGTAATGTGAAAAATAGGGATTGGTAAAAAAAACTACCTCGTGACCACGCAATAGCATTTCTTTACCCAAATCAATATACGGCAAAACATCCCCGTGGCTTCCTGCAGTTGCAATCAGTACTTTCATGCATCCATTCCTCGATAAAGTATCCGCGTGTAAACGTTCCCGTTTAGCGGTTCAATAGGGTTAAACGTCCAGTACTGATTCGGGCCAATCCAGCCAATGCATAAGCAAAAAATACGGAGGCGATAGCGGCAAAAACTTACTTAAAGTGGCAAAAGAAGCACGGTTAGATCTGAGAGTAACTAAAGTAAGCTGTAATACTGTACGGCTGGTGCATTCTAGGGAGAGTTAGACTGGCTTTCAGGTCATGGCTAGACAAACTAAGGTTGAATACAGCCATTACCATCGCCGCTTGTCCAAATATGAAAAAACCACCTCATCCTTGGCTCAACATAAAAATACTAAACGCCCCAAAACACTCGCTTCGCTCAACTTATGCAGTCAGTTCAATCACGCCAAATTCAATACGGCAAATCGCTGCCAATAAAAAAAGCCAACATCATGACAATGTGGCTTTATCTCAATTTCATCTCAAATCAATAATCGTCCAATCACCTAGACCACCCGATCATCCATAAACTCACTAGGAGAAACCCCAGTCCAGCGCCGAAACGCTTTGGCAAAATTGGAGGAATCCGTAAAACCGAGTAGCAACGCTACTTGGGTCACTGACTGACCGCCACGATGAAAATACTCTTTCGCCAGCTTCTGGCGCACCGCATCAAGCTCCTGCTGAAAGGTCGTGCCATCTTCAGCCAGCTTACGACTTAAGGTGCGACCACTCATGCCCAACGTACTCGCAGCGACTTCAAGTGATGGAAATGCCCCATAATAACGAATCAATAAACGGCGTAATCGAACGGGTACAAGGCGAATCGCGCAAGTAGGAATATTCTCAAACAAGGTCTTCTCAGCCATCAACGCCATTCTACGATTTGCCAATGGCAGTTCACAATCGCCCAGTTTGGTATCTCCACGCAGACAAGTCTGCGGTTGATTAAACCGAACTGGGCAATGGAAATAGCGACGATAAATATGCCCCCACGCGGGCTCTGGATAACAGAAATCTACACTCGTGAGTTCCCGATCACCACCGACCAATTGTTTAAAAATATTATAAAAACTGATCATATTAATTTCATAAAAAAATTCAGAGTAAGGTGCCATACTGACATTTTCACTCATGACAAACTTCGCCTCATCGCCGTCAACCTCGATATGCATTTCAAGCGGTGGAAATAACTCAGAACAAAAACGCGTCATCAGCTCCAAACAGCTTTTTAAATCTGGCTGAGTCACAGCAGCAACACCCGCCATACCATGATGGGCGACCGTCATGAGATTCCCCATAGCCAGACCCAAGTAAGGCATTTCTAAGGCACGCACAGTCTGATCGACCAGTGACACACACTGACTCGGGCTAATAAAAATACTCGACAGATCACCACGACAATCAATTCCAGCATTGAGATAAAAATCACGCGGATGAATACCCATCATCGCCGACAAAACTGCATTAGGATTAGCAATATAGAGTTGAGTTTTTTGCTCTAGTTTTTTGGCATCGTAGGTAATGCCTTTACTAAGATCAAAATAGGACTGAATATGAGCAAGCGGAATGCACTTCGTATCCACATGTATAACCATAACGCACTTCTCCCAAGTGTGTTCAACTTCCATTTATCTATGACGCGATTATTTTATTCAACCACTTTAATTGTGCAAATTAACACCGTATCTCTAAGCTGTTTTTTTCGCCATGCGTAAACTACGCATAACACCTTTGAATGTCAAATCACCAAAAAATCGGCAATCACATCAAAAACCGAATGACACAATTCCACCTAAACTGACAATGCATACCGCCTTTAAGACAAAAAATGTCAATAATTAAGCTTAAATCATCACGTTAACGAAAATATTTAAGCTGAAAATTTGCGCGCTTAAAAACATATGAACTTAATTTGACAGAATTTTTTTATATTTCGGCCAAGCAGATGATGAATGAACTGTCTGTATTTGACCGATGATTGTCTAGATATAACTCTTTATTTCTGGCACTCCATCTCAATCAGCGCTTTTCGACCCAATTCTGGCGTACATCCACCGATCATTTAGGGCGCTATCCAATCACGCCAAAAGCCGATCAAACAACAGCATCCGCTCGCCCCAAAGAGATAGAGTTCAGCGGCTTTATTTGAATGAGCTAGTCGATGGCTATTTGTACTCATTGAGCGCATTAAAGCCTCTGGACGAGCCCCGAAAAAGTGGATGGATAAGTTTGTTAAATTAACGAATTTATTAGGAGCTTTAAATCAAACGCCTTCCACGTCGACAATTCACTGCTGAATACAAAACAGAAGCGGTAAAGCTAGTTCTCGAACAAGGACTTAACCAGTCTCACGCAGCCCGCCAGCTCAGCATCTCCGTCAAATCACTGGCGAACTGGATTCAGCAGCATAATGGTGGAAAACTCAAAGGGAGTTTGGGGGTTGAAAAGCTAAGTCCAGATCAACTACGCATCAAAGAGCTCGAACGTGAGCTTGCCATTGCCAAGATGGAGCGCGACATCTTAAAAAAAGCGACGGCGTACTTCGCCAAGGAGTCAAAATGAAGTACGCATGGATCAGCAGACACCGCAAGCACTACAATCTTGACTCAATGTGCCAAACGCTTGATGTCTCCCGCAGTGGTTATCTGGCGAGTTTCAACCGACCTATGAGCCCACGTGAACGCAATAATCGCAAGTTAATCATTGATATTAAGCAGTACACCATCGTGGACGAGGTATTTGTGGTGCCGCTAAAATCAAAGCCGATTTGGCAGATCAAGGCATTGATGTCAGTGTTAATCGGATTAAACGCTTACGACAATCACACGGGATATTCTGCATTCACAAACGCAAATTTAAAATCACGACACAGTCGGATCATCGTCATCCTGTAGCGCCAAATCTGCTCAATCAGCAATTTGATTCTACAACTGCATCCAATCAAGTCTGGCTTGCGGATATCACTTACATTGAAACGGATGAAGGGTGGTTGTACTTAGCGGCAGTTAAAGATTTACATAGCTGTGAATTGATTGGTTGGGCAATGGACAGCAGGATGACCAAGATATTGGTGATTGACGCATTGCGGATGGCGTATCAGCGTAAACGACCACAATCAGGATTAATTCACCATTCAGACCGTGGCAGCCAGTATTGCAGTTATGACTACCAGAACGTGCTCCAGGATTACGGAATGAAGTCCTCGATGTCGCGCAAGGGGAATTGCTGGGACAACGCACCAATGGAAAGCTTCTTTGCTGCTTTAAAAATTGAGTGTGTTTATCAGCAAAAGTACGAAACGCGAGAGCAAGCAAGATGGAGCATATTTGATTACATTGAGGTGTTTTACAATCAAATTCGCCGCCACCAAAGTTTAAATCATATTAGCCCAGCAAATTATGCAAAACAGTATGATCAACAAGCCATGAGAATGGTGGCATAATCTGAATTCTTATCCGTCTGCCATATCGGGTCTCGTCCAATTTTGATAAACGGGCTTTCTGGCTTACTTTAACCTTTTGTTCTGATAACACTTATTTTATAAACCTTGTAAAATGGTGCATTATTGGCGTACTTGTCGCATGTTGTGTGTACTTCTGATAACATTCCTCGACCTAGAAAACACCA
>JANYEL010000109.1 GCA_025363155.1 Moraxellaceae bacterium | reverse complement strand
AAGTTTAATGGGGTCGCAAAACATACGTTCTATTTACACCTGAAAGAAACCGAGTATCGTTTCAATCATCGGCGTGATAACGTGTATCTTGGGCTACTTAAACTTCTAAGAAATAATCCGCTTTAACTTCCTAAGACCCTTTTTTTTTCAAAATGGGGTTGTGATTTGAAGATCACATCCCTATTAATTTAGACAACACCAATTGTCAATAAATCTTAGGAAATGCATCATGAGTGACGCACTTAATACCAAACCTCAAAATACAAAGACAATAACGATCAATGGTAAACAACGCTACCACGAACCAGCACCAACTGATATGAACGTTGAAGCGTTTCGCCAAGTCGTCACCAGTCGTCGCTCAGTGCGTAAATTCACTGACAAACCAATTCCACAAGAAGTAACAGATGATTGCTTAGACATGGCAATGCTTGCGCCTTGTTCTTCTGGTTTACAGCCTTGGGAATTCTACGTTGTCCGTTCTAAAGATAAAAAAGCCAAACTGGTGAAAGCCTGCATGAGTCAGTTTGCTGCCAAGACGGCTGCTGAACTCATCGTTTGTGTTGCACGTACTGATCGCATCGGCGATTACGCGCAAAAAGTGCTTCATGATTGGCCTACACCCAACATGCCGACGTTAGTAAAACGTTACTATCAGCTCATTCCTTACAATTATGCACCGGGTCCGCTCAACAGTTTTGGGATGATGAAGAAAGCGGCTGTGACTGTCGGTGGCTTGCTCACTCCTGTTCCGCGTGGTCCGTTCACTCAAAAAGATTTGGACTTATGGGCTGCGAAGAGTACAGCGCTGGCTTGTGAGAACTTGGTTTTAGCGTTCCGTGCGCATGGTTTTGATACATGTATGATGGAAGGATACGATGAACAACGCGTCAGTAAATTACTAAAACTACCGAACGGGGCATTTCCAATTATGGTGATTGGTGCGGGTGAACGTGCGGATGATGGCGTGTTTTTTCCGCAAATTCGCTTTGATCGGAAGATGTTTATTCATGAGGTTTAAAACCTAAATGAACTCACAAAAAAGCACTTCAATTGAAGTGCTTTTTTTCTATGAATCTTTCAAGCAATCAGCGTTTACACTTATGCAGGTGGATTCTGCGAATGATCCAAATCAGGACGCTGATACGGATCCACATGCGTCATTAAATTTAAAACTCGATGCCTCAGTAATACGCGCTTACGTGCTTCAACCGCAATATGATGCCCCTGCTCAACCGTCAGAGTCGCATCTACTTCAAGATGCGCATCGACCAAAATCATATCACCCATTTTGCGGGTACGCACGTCATGGATTCCAATGACACCTTCAGTCTCAAGCAAAGTCTTAGTAATCGCTTCGACCTCCTCAACATCTGCCGCTTTATCCATCAAATCATTCAACGCTTCCCAGCCAAACTGCCAGCCCATCTTCACAATCATAAGACCGACCAGTGCCGCCGCAATCGGATCTAAAATCGGATAACCCAACAAATTACCGATAATCCCAACTCCGACAACCAATGACGATAAAGCATCAGAACGTGCATGCCATGCATTAGCAACCAACATGCTGGACTTCACGCGCTTTGCGACAGAGAGCATATATCGAAACAATAATTCTTTTGCAATCAATGCAGAACCTGCAACCCACAATGCAATGATATGCACTTTCTGAATCGACTCTGGATTCTGAATTTTATTGAAGGCAGTGATTAACATGCCGACGCCGACCAATAACAGAATCAAGCCTAGAATGAGTGATGCCGCATTTTCAAAACGTTGATGACCAAACTGATGATCGACATCTGCATCTTTTTTACTGTGATGACTAGCAAATAAAACAATAAAATCAGCTACTAGATCCGACAATGAATGAATCCCATCAGCAACCAAACCTTGCGACTTTGAAAATATACCCAATACAATTTGAATAATGGATAGCGTTAGATTAACAACGACGCTGCACCAAGTACTTTGAGATGCCGCTTTGGAACGGTCTTCTGCCGAGTAAAGATGATCTTCATCACCCGTTTTTGAATCATCAAAAATCATCATATATTTGCGCACTCTGCAACGTTAGCATCATTAAAGACACCATTATAAAACAATCACTTAGACATTAATTAGGAGATAACTAGAAGATTGAACGACTCGTCAGCTTAGGACGAATTTATGACACAAAAATGCTGATCCCATAAATCCTATGAAATTATAACAAATGAAAGACTGCTAAAGATTGATTAATGTCTACAACAGACTTATTTAAACCGCATGTGTCTTACATCGTGTCGCAAACGGCAACGCCTCTAATCTTTCTGGCTCAATCTCCTCAGCGCAAACGGCACAAAGTCCATATCGCCCGGCATCTAAGCGTGTAAGTGCTTCTTTGATCTGATTGAGCTCCCCTTTCGCAGCCAACTGCACGGCCATTTGCTCATCATCACGCCCATGCAGACCCGCTTGATCACTCCACTGCTCATTATCTGGCGCATTGCGCTCCAGACGCTCAGCTTCAATTCGGCCTAACCGCGCCTCTAACTCATCTTGTAATGCGACCAAATGCTCACGTGCTTTATGTGTGTTGTTATGAGTGTTCATCACTAATCCTTGTCGTGAGTTCCAAGCTTGATCAATAGCATAGAAATCATCTTCATGTCCATGAAAATGCAAACCAGCTCCCAGAATCACAACAAACAGACATGACTCAAAATCACCCTACAATTCACTGTAGGATGATTTTGATTTTTATCAAAAATATGAATAGGTAATTAAACGAATTTGTCGGAAATCTTGCCCGAGAGCTTCATCGTATTTTTATCAACGAAATGATAAAACACTTCAGAGAATGCAATCGTTAAAGCAACCACTACAAAACAACTCGTCACAGCGGATAAAGCATAACCCCACTGCTGTTCAAACAAAAATTGAAACAGTGGCAGTCCAATTAAATACAAAATCAGCAAATGATTTAAGTACGCAGCAAATGAAATTTTGCCAAGGAAAATGGTCACTCGATTGCTAAATGCATCAGCCAACTTGGTATTCCACATAATCGCCATGACAATCAGTGGACCGGCCAAAAAGTTCAGAATCTCATAAGCTTGATCATCTAGCACATCATGGAAAACCTTATATGAGGCACTCGTGTTATGCACACCCGCAAAATACAAACCGACTAATAAACATATCAATGCAGGAACAGTCGCCAGCTTCTTTTTATGAAAATAAAATAGCGAACCAATCAGGAATGCTGCATAGCCCAAATAGTCTACATTCAAGCATAAGACAATCGTTGCAATCGGAATCAGCCATCCGAAGATTGGTTTCTTAGTGCGCAGATACAGCAGAAAAAACAAACCGAATGAGCCAAGTAGCTCGATCCGCATCGTCCACAACACCCAGTTATAATCGCTATAACCGAAGAAAAATGAACGAATACTACCATCAAATCCAGCCGCGATAAATGAACCAAAATGCTCTATGCAACGCGCCCAGAACGCGCTGTATTGATTGATATTACCAAATAAAAACGCAGTGAGACCTTCATCAAATAAATGCGGAACATTGCCAATTTCCTTACCCCAGCTCGTAATATGCTGGATAGGTGGCTGATAAAAACTAAACGCCGCCCAGAGCAAAATACACGACGCCAAAGCAGGCAACATCAAACGCGGATAACGCTTAATACTCATCATTTTAATTTTTTTTATCGGATCGCGACTATTTACGATCGTATAGGTAAGAACATAACCGCTTAAAACAAAGAAGATATAAACCGCTGCCGTCCCCGAATACCAAAACGCAAACGGCGAGTTATGCATCATCAACTCAAAGTTAGTCGTCGTCGTTTGTTCATCAAAAAAATGATGCATCGAAGGAAAAAAGGTTAACGACAAATGCGAAAACACCACAAACAGGCAAGCAACACCTCGAATGGCTTCTGCAGCTTCAATCTTTTCTTTTATCATAACGACCATTCATTAAATTCAAATAAATTAAACAAAAATAGACTCTTAGGCATACTAAAAATCTATTTTTGGACAGAAAGGACAGCATCTCGCAAGTACTGCTCTCATATTTTCATATTGTAAGTATATATGGCGATGCGTGAAAGCCTATAGATGAATCGTAATTCTATTCCTAAGTCAGCGAAGCCACACTTTGCGACTTTAGCCACGACGATAAGTCATGATCTTACCTTTAAACTTCAACCGTTCAATCTGCTCTAGAGAACCACGCGTCATACTATAGAGGTAACCCAGCTTTTCCATTGACCTTGTAAACTCGCGTTGCTGACGGCGATCAGGATCAATGATCACCACCTCAACAGTCGGCTTAGAATGCAGATCAATAAAGGTCGACAACAATGCAGGATGATTCGGCTCATAGAGTAAATCACTGCCAATGATCAAATCAAAATGACCCATTTCAGGTTGTAACTTTGCCCAATCACACAAAGAAAAACTCATGGGTGCCATTTTATTTAAGCTAATATTTTCAGCGAAAAAATCACGAGCAGAAGGATGGTAATCACTTGCGGTAATATCGGCGCCACGACGATGTGCCACCATACTCGCCAAACCTAGGCCACAACCCAGCTCTAGGATTCGTAAACCATCTAAAACATGCACATCAATCATTTCAGCGAGGATCATGCCCGAAGGCCATACATTGCCAAATAACGACCACGTCGTTGAAGAAATGCCTGCCAGTTCGGCAACACCATCAGGATCAGAAAATTGTTGTTTGTCTTTTAATCCGCGAATGAAATAACTGCTTTCGCCGATCATCACCGCGTTGGTGCTGACTTCGAAAGATGGTGCAGGTGACACAAGCATGACGTACTCAGTGAGTAATATTCTGGTATCGGAACCATGTGCACGTCAGAAAGAACAAAAAAGATGCATTGTGGCTGCACAAAGATTGCCCCTGCAAAAATGAACACATCCACAGAATAGAATCAGACTACAGGATTGATGAAGAAACAACCAGTTGAGTTTTGTCAGTGTGGCGAATACTGTAGCCTCTACAAAAAGAATCTTATAAATATCTTCACAAATGACAGCAACGAAATGAACTCACCAGCACCAAATTGGCACTCTTCATGCTATATTATTTGCACTAATTAAAATGAACTGCGAATCGACAGTGATTGTCGATTTTTCGCAAGGAGAAAGGCTAGAACATGCGCGCACTTGGACCAACCGATTTAATCTTCCTGACTTTGGAAAGTCGCAAACAGCCAATGCATGTCGGAGGCTTATTTCTCTTTAAATTGCCTGAAGGCGCACCTTCTGATTTTGTCTGGCAACTGGTTCAAAAAATCCGCGCATCCGAAGACAAACCCGTCCAGCCCTTCAACCAAGTGCTCAGTGGTTATTTTTGGGATAAAGATGATGATTTTGATATTGATCAGCACTTTAGACACATCTCACTCCCTAAACCAGGTCGTGTTCGCGAATTATTGACCTATGTTTCTCAAGAACACTCTGCACTACTTGATCGAGCAAAACCGTTATGGGAATGTCATATCATTGAAGGCATTGAAGGCAATCGCTTTGCCATGTACATGAAAATGCACCATGCGATGACTGATGGTGTCGGCGGCATGAAACTCGTCCAACGCGCTATGTCTACATCGCCACTCGATGAAACCATCACCCCGCCATGGGCAATGCGGAGCACTTCTCATAAGAAGGCTGGTATTACAATTAGTAAAACCACTCAATTCTTCAATAATGTTGCCAAACAAATTCAAATCGCGCCGAATGTCACTCGCGAAGTGTATACCGCAATTACCAAGCGTAAAGATCCGAACTATGTTTCGGTTTTCCAAGCACCAAAAAGTATTCTGAATCAGCCTGTTTCAGCATCACGTCGTTTTGCCGCACAATCATATGAGCTGAAACGCCTACGCGATGTTGCTAAAAAACTCACTACCTATCTTGGTGAAAAATTTACACTCAATGATATCGTTTTGGCGATTTGTTCAGGTGCAATGCGTGCCTATTTGAGTAATCAAAATGCACTACCTGCAAAACCACTGGTTGCTATGGTTCCAATTTCATTGCGCAAAGATGGTGATGATAGCGGCAATGCGATTGCATTCATCCTTGCAAACCTTGCGACTCATCTCAGCGACCCTTTAGAACGCATTACCGCAATCCGTAATAGCGTACAAAACTCTAAAGATCGTATGGCGCGGATGACGCCGGGTGAGATTCTTAACTACACAGGCATCGTGTTTTCGTTAGCGGGTTTAAACTTGATCACTGGTGTTGCACCGAAAGTTCAAGCTTTTAACCTCGTCATCTCTAACGTGCCTGGCCCGAAAGAAACACTTTATTTAGGTGGTGCAACGTTAGATGCGCTCTATCCTGTTTCTATTGTCATGGATGGTCAAGCGACCAACATCACGCTCACCAGCTACCATGACAAACTTGAGGTCGGCATTATTGCTTGCCGTAAAACATTGCCAAGTATTCAAAGCCTTTTGGGACTTTTGGAATATGAAATTGTCATTTTGGAACGCCTCACGGCAGACATTCCTCTCGCCGACTAAGCGATAAGAATGCGAATGAAATGTTTAATGTAAAAATAAGGCAAAACTTGCGTGCATAATGGTAAATCTAGTGAAAATAGGGCAACATTGATCTAATTTTTTTGCTATTATGCGCGCCAAGCTACAACTGCCAGGAATCCCCTAATGAGAGCTGATATTCATCCAGACTACCGTCCGGTACTGTTTCACGATACAACTGCTGACAAATTCTTTCTGATCGGTTCAACCGTTAAGACTGCAAAAACCCATACTCATACCGATGGCGAAACCTATCCATATGTTTCTTTGGATATTTCCAGCGCATCGCATCCATTCTACACTGGCGAAACTCGTCAGATGAAGACTGAAGGCCGCGTCGCTAGCTTTAACAAACGCTTTGGTCGTTTTGGTAAGAAAGCTACTGATGGTGCAGAAGATACTACTGCTGCTGAATAATCGATCGTGCTGCATCGCAGCATACGATTAGACATAAAAAACTGGATCACTCGAAATGAGGATCCAGTTTTTTTATGGCTATCTTTAACGGAGAGTTAAGAGTCCTTCTATTTTTTTTCTTTCAGCACGAAGGTAATTTTCAGATTGACACGATATTCAGTGATTTTGCCGTTTTTAACAACGACCTTCTGATCCTGAACCCACGCCCCAGTGACATCAGTTAATGAGTCCGTTGTGCGACTAACGCCTTTTTGGACTGCATCCTCGAAGCTTTTGCTGCTTGTTGAAATAACTTCGAGTACTTTTGCTACGCTCATGATCGTCTTCCTGTTATTAGATTGATCGAATTAAGATCATAGTACCGATGCCAAGATACACATTTGCAAGATTGTCGTTGTCTTGTGGTAAAGATGTATTTCACAGCATCTTATTCTCTAATTAGTCACTCCAATTTGAACTGACCACGTGTTCTCACCCGCATGACCTCACACAACATTTGATCAGTAAATATAGTGTGGTCATTTGGCTAGCCTTGGCTATGGTGACTCACACCGTCTAGTATTTTGGCCAATAAGATCGCCTCTGCTTGTTGTAAAACAGCACTAATTAGTTGATCTAACTCTGCTTTATGGCTCTCAAACTGACCGTCAATCACCAGATTGCTTAACCCATGTACAAGGCTCCAGGCATGGGCAGCCGTCACGGTCACTTGCACATCGTCCACGGGCTTATTCAAGGCCGCAGCTGCACTAAAACGCATCGCCTCATGGGCGAACTGGGCGGCGAGTTTGATCTCCTCATCGGGATTATTTACCGCAAAACGGCTATACATCAATCGAAAAAGCGCGGGATGCAGCCTTGCAAAGTGCACATAAGCAGATCCTGCTGCCACAAAACCTGCAATCGGATCTTTGCTGTCTTGCACCCTCTCAGCTTGCCTTGCGACCAACATTCGAAACCCTTCAGCAGCCATGGCGGTGAGTAAAGCATCCTTAGAGGCGAAGTGGCGATAGGATGCATTTGCCGTTACCCCCAGACGCGATGACAAATCGCGCATCTTAAATTCTGCGAGCGAATTTAGCTCCAGCAACACCAGCCCCTCAGCCAATAAAGCTGCGCGTAGATTGCCATGGTGATAGTTTGGAGTATTTTTTTGGGATGATTCGATTAATGTTGACAAGATACACATTCCGATGGCACTATGATGTGTAGACTATACACATTAATGGTGAAATCACCATCCCCCATGAGGAAAATTTACATGCTGCAACTAAAAATCCCCAATATTAAGGTGCCAAACAAAGTTTTCACGGGCGTCTATGAGTTTCTCCAAAAAATCGCGCCTTACTCGCCAGACAATAAATATCTCGAAGGGCCGTTTGCCCCCGTACCCTACGAGCGCGTTGAAACTGATCTTGAAGTCATCGGAACCATTCCAGCGGCACTCAGCGGCACCTATGCACGGATTGGCCCCAATCCCATTAATGTCAAAAACCCGGGCAAACATCATTGGTTTTTAGGCGATGGGATGGTGCATGGGATCAAAATCAAAAATGGTAAATTTGTCTGGTACCGCAATCGATGGATCGGTAGTGACACGGTGAATGATGCGTTCAACCGTCCGCATGCCCCAGGCCCGCGTAACGGTATTTTTGATATCGTCAATACCAATGTCTTCGGTCATGCAGGTCGGATTTGGGCGTCAATTGAAGCTGGTACACTACCTGTAGAGCTTGATGCCGAGTTTGAGACGGTTAAACATGGCTTGTTTGATAGTGATCAGATTGCTCCTTATACCGCTCATCCTCATCTGGATCCCGCAACAGGTGAGCTTCATGCCGTGACTTATAGCGCGACACAATTAAACTATGTGCAATATATCGTCGTTGATGCCGATGCTAAAGTCACCAAGATTGAGTCGATTCCGCTCAATCGACAGCCGATGATTCATGATTGTGCGATTACCCAAAAATATGTGCTGGTGTTTGATTTTCCTGTTCTCTTGTCAGTCAAAGGCATGATCAGCGGCGAGAGTGTCCCTTATCACTGGCGGGAAAATAGTTATTCACGCGTGGGTGTAATGCCACGTAATGGCACAGCAGCGGATATTCGCTGGTGTACCCTTGATCCGTGCTATGTTTTCCATTCGTGCAACGCCTTTGACCAAGATGACGGTAGCATTGTGCTTGATGCGGTGGTGCATGAGCATATGTTCAAAGAGCGCGAAGGTGGGCCTGAGGTCGCGGCAACTACATTTGAGCGCTGGACACTCCACCCAGAGACAGGCACGGTCGATCGCAAGGTCATTTCTGATGTGCTGCAAGAGTTTCCGCGTTTTGATGAACGCCTGTCGACCAAGCCTTATCGCTATGCCTATACGATTGGTGCTTCGCTCGACTTCACCGACGACCACCCGTTGTATCGTCATGACTTATTGACTGGCGAAACAATAGTTCGCAACTTTGGTGCCAACGTGAACCCTAAGGAGGTGAACTTCGTGCCCCGTCATGCGGATGCGGCTGAAGATGACGGCTGGCTGCTGACCTTTGTCACCAATGCTGCGAATCAGACTACCGACTTTGTGATCTTGGATGCACAGGATATGCTGGGTGAACCCGTAGCGCGCGTCCGTTTGCCTTGGCAAATGCCTCTCGGTTTTCATAGCAATTGGATTGCGGATTGATGCCAAACTAGTTTGGCCAATCGCTTGATCAGTTGACAGTTCGTATCCATGACGTAGAAGATCGATATCTTCGTTACCACATTCCACTCATCACATTGAGCCACCAGAAAAGCAATTCGATGCGTATGAAGTGGATTTAGCCATACAAAAATGATGTATCCCCCGTTTTCGACTTATTGAGGACGGGTTTCTGTATAAAGTTGTGCCAACTGTGCGATTTTGGCGGATTTCAATGAAATGAGCGTCAGTTGGTCATCCAAAGTGAATATGGCTGGTCAGTCGGGATGAACACCTACATTCAACTCAATTTTCTAATAATGAAAAACCATCCGCACTCACATGCCGAGTACTCCAGACATGGGTATGTAGCTCACTAACTCACCCTTCTCAACGGTTGCCCCCGTTTCAACAATAGCAAAGCCATCTGCCCAACTTGCTGACATCAGCGCCCCACTACTTTGATTCGGATGTTGAATTAACTGTCCATCAACCCATTGAACGCGTAGATACTCACGACGACCCTGTGCTTTCCTACGGGTAAATCCAGCAGGCACGTTGACACTTTGCGGTACTAGCTTTGCACGCTGTCCTTGTAAGGCTTTTAAATAAGGCAAAACCACAATCAAAAAAGTCACCCAAACCGATTGCGGATTCCCTGGCAACCCAATTAACGGAATTTCTCTACCCGCATCATTGACCTCACCCCATACCAGCGGCTTACCCGGTTTAATGGCTATTTTCCAGTTTTCGATTCGGCCGATTTGTTTTAAGACATCCTTCAAATGATCCGCATCACCCACGGAAGCACCACCCGTAGTCAAAATAAGATCACTATCACTTGCAGCAAGTTGAAGTGTATTTTTCAATAACTCAGGCTGATCTGGAAGTTGTATCGCGCGAACAATATCGACACCTAAGGTTTTTAATAGTGCCGTTAATAAAGGTGTGTTGCTATTATAAATTTGCCCATCCGCAAGCGGTTGCCCTGCTTGAACCAGCTCATCGCCTGTTGCGATCACAGACACGCGCAATGGTCGATAGACTTCGACCTGATCAACGCCTAAGCTCGCGATTAGTCCGACTTCTGCTGCGCCTATGCGTGTACCCAGAGGACAAACAACTGCACCTTTTGCAATGTCTTGCCCTGCAAGGCGGATATTGTCGCCCAGCTGTGGTTGTTCATTGATTTTAATTATTTTATTAGTAGACTTTATACTTTCAAAATTGATACATGTAACGTTTTCTTGCATGATCACTGTGTCTGCACCAGTTGGAATTGGCGCACCCGTTAAAATTCTCACCGCGGTATTTTCAACTAAATCACAAGACGCCTGCCCTGCAGCACTCACATGACTGACGGACAGCGTTTTTCCCATCAGGTCTGATTGCCATGCCAATGCATAGCCGTCCATCGCGCTATTATCAAACGGTGGCACATTCATCGCAGAGATGATCGGAGTCGCTAACACGCGCCCTAGAGCATCCTCCAAGCGACAGACTTCAGACGATAGAGAAATTTGGCAAGCGTGTTCAACCAGACGATTGATTAAATCATCGACAGGAAGCAATTGAGATTGTAGAGCCGACATAACTAAAGTTTTATTCGCTATAAAAGCTAAGTATAGCGAAGCAATCTTTTTTTTATAGACTTACTTTTTATTATTCTTTCTGGCGTTTCACACGCTTAACAGGTGCACATAAACACAGCTTTCAGTTTGGTATCACCAGATCTAGGCTCATGATTAGCCTAAATCAAACTGAAAGCAGGATTATGCAGCCGCTTTATTGCAGCAGCGTTTTTTCAATGATGCAAATGCATTGAGGATCATTGTTTCAGTGATCGCAATCTCACGGCCTTGCTCATCAACCAAATGGCAAACGCCATAGGCTTGCATGTGAGCCATGCCATTTTGGGCACTGTGGTTCGAATTTGTTTGAACTGACTGTTGCATGATGTTCTCCTAATACTGTTGAAAAAACTAGAATCAGCCTTTCCGCTTGAAATCAGTATAGGAGAGATTAATAAAAGTACACCATGTTTTCGCGTCGAACCTGTAACAGACTATAATAATTGATAATAATTCCCAATTACGTATAGCTAAAAATATACCCCAAAGTACACTTTAAAAATATCAAACTAAAACAATATCATACTGCTCTTGCGTATATAAGCTTTCAGCCTGAAACTTGATGACACGTTCAATAAAATGCTCTAAATCGGCGACTGCAGCGGCTTCTGATGATAATAATTTATCAATTATTGCAATACTTGCAACAACTGTATAGCCACTTGGTGCTTGATAAGCACGTGCATAACGCATGATTTCACGGAAGATTTCATAGCAAATCGTATCTGCGGATTTCACATAGCCACGACCTTGACAGGTCGGACACATTTCGCACAATAAATGCTCTAATGATTCACGCGTACGCTTACGCGTCATTTCAACCAAGCCCAATTCAGAGACTTGAGTGATTTTAGTTTTAGCGTGATCGCGCTCTAACATCTTCTCAAGTGCCGCGAGCACATCGGTTTTATGCGCCTCTTCTTGCATGTCGATAAAATCGATAATGATAATTCCACCCAAATTACGCAGGCGTAATTGACGAGCAATCACATGCGTCGCTTCAAGATTGGTTTTAAACACGATATCTTCGAGATTACGACCATTGACGAACGAACCTGTATTTACATCAATCGTGGTCATCGCTTCGGTTTGATCAATCATCAGATAACCGCCTGACTTCAGATCAACTCGTGTTTGCAAAGCACGTTGTAAATCTTCTTCAACATTATGCAAGTCAAACAGCGGCTTCTCACCCGGATAATGACTAATACGATCTGCAACAACGGGTACAAACTCTTTAGAGAAATCAACAATCTTACTGAAGGCTTCACGAGAATCGACATAAATTTTTGCGGTTTCTTCACTTGCTAAGTCACGAATGATGCGTTCAGCTAGAGGCAATTCAGCATAAATCAGCGCCGTTGTCGCACTGGTTCGACGTTCCTGTACATGCTTCCATAATTGCGCAAGATAATGCATATCTCGCTCGATATCCGCCTCACTCACCCCTTCTGCCGCAGTACGAACAATAATTCCACCGGGTAAATCAGACTTCAGTTGAATCGCTTCAATCAGGCCTTTTAAACGATCGCGCTCTTCACTTTGCTCAATCCGCTGACTCACGCCGATATGCTGACCATAAGGCATAAGCACGAGATAACGCGAGGGGATTGATAAATCCGTCGTTAACCGTGCACCTTTACTCCCGAGCATGTCTTTCATCACCTGTACGGTGACTTGCTGACCCGCATGAAGGAGATCAAAGATATTCGGAATCGGTTGATTACGCGGCCAAACCATATCATTGACGTGCAAAAACGCCGTTCGACTTAAACCAATCTCAATAAACGCCGCCTGCATCCCAGGCAGCACACGCACCACTTTACCGTTGTAAATATTACCCACGAGATCACGGCGCGTAGTCCGCTCAACGAATAGTTCCTGCGCACTGCCATTTTCAATGAGTGCTACACGGCATTCCATCGGCGTAACATTAATGAGAATTTCTTCGGTCATAACTTTTCTTACCTAATTTTTACGACACAATTCTGGATTTGCAAACATCATATACTGGATGCACTGACAAGTATCAAAAAACGAGAATTAAAAACAATAAATATCAAATAGATAGTTTTTATCTTTATTCTTTGGCGGCGGTGATTAATGCAAGGGTTTCGACTAAAGGTAATCCCACTACATTACTGTAACTGCCTTCAATGCGTGGAATAAAAGCTGCACCGCGACCTTGAATGGCATAACCACCCGCCTTTCCAATGGGTTCACCACTATCCCAATAGCTTTGCATTTGCTGTGGTGTTAATGGCAGGAACTCTACGTCAGTCTTTACGATGGCTGT
>JANYEL010000048.1 GCA_025363155.1 Moraxellaceae bacterium | reverse complement strand
ATCTGGAGAATTATTTGGGATGGCGAAGGTTTTTGGAGCGTTGGGGAAAAACTCTAACTCCAGAAATTGCGCTAACAGTTGCTTTGGCTAAAAATAATCCATTTCAACTGTTAACGCAGACATAGCCTTTGCAAAGGGAGGTTGGGAGGGATTTCGCTTTTGACGTTTAAAACACTCTACGACGCTCGATCAAAAAACTCGTTAAGAAACGTATCTAAATCTATTGCACTACCATCGACTTACTGTATAAAGAATAGAGCATTGACTGGAGAATTTGCCATGAGTTCAACCCCATCGACACCGACTACCGATCCTCATGCACCATTACGCGATGACGTTCGCTTACTTGGCGGATTACTCGGTGATACTCTGCGCCAGCAAGTCGGTCAAGCGCTGTTTGATAAAGTCGAGCTCATCCGTAAATTAGCCAAACAAGCTCGCGATGGCGACAAAGACGCAGGCAAAGAACTCAATCATGTACTCGAATCATTGACCAACGATGAACTATCACCTGTTGCTCGCGCATTCACCCAATTCTTGAATCTCGCCAATATTGCCGAGCAATATCATCGTGTTCGCCGTCGCCGCGCATGGCAATGCGTCGAAGTCAAAGCGCCGCAACACGGCTCAACGGGCGAATTGTTCCCGCGCCTTGCGGCAAAAGGCATTAGCGCAGAAGCCATCTGGCAAAGCGCGCAAGATCTCGATATTGAACTGGTATTGACCGCGCATCCGACCGAAATTAGCCGCCGTACACTCATCCAAAAATACGATGACATCGCCGACAGTTTAGAAAAACTCGACATCATGAAACTCACACCGTTTGAGCACGAGCAACAACTCGCCAAACTCAAACGCGACATCATCGCCGCATGGCACACCGACGAAATTCGCCAACATAAACCCACTCCCGTCGATGAAGCTAAATGGGGTTTCACAGCCATTGAGCAAAGTTTGTGGTACGCCGTTCCACAGTTTGTCCGCGAGTTTGATGCCAGTATTTTTGAACATACAGGCAAGCATTTGCCACTGACCAAGACGCCAATTCGCTTTGCCTCATGGATGGGGGGTGACCGTGATGGCAATCCGAATGTGACGCATACCGTGACTGAAGAAGTCCTGCTGTTATCGCGTTGGCAAGCAGCAGATTTGTATTGGCGCGACATTGATGTGCTGCGTTGGGAATTGTCGATGGATGTGTGCAGCCCTGCCCTCCGTGCGGCACTCGCTGAACAAGGTATTACTGAAAGCACTGAGCCTTATCGCGATATTCTGCGTGAAGTTCGTCGCCGTCTAGGTCGCACCCGTGATTGGGCAAATGCGCGTTTGCGTGGCGATGCTGTGGTAGACAATGACGGCATCTATTTGCATGGTTATGAACTCATGCAACCGCTGACGCTGTGCTATGAATCCTTGATTGCCTGCAATATGGAAGATGTGGCTAATGGTGAGTTGATTGATATCATTCGCCGCGTCGCCTGTTTTGGTGTCGAACTCCTCAAACTTGATATTCGCCAAGAATCGGGACGTCATGTCGAAGTATTGAATGCGATTACTTTGTATTTGAATGAAGGTTCTTATGCAGAATGGGATGAAAATAAACGTCGCGAATTCCTAAAACGCGAACTGAAAAACCCACGGCCGCTATTGCCTAAAATTTTAAATGTCACCGCTGATGCCCCGATCTTTTCGGCGAATGTACAAGAGAGTTTAAAAACCTTCGACGTGCTGGCTGAACATCCTGGTGAAGCATTGGGCGCGTATGTGATTTCGATGGCACAAAGTGCCAGCGACGTCCTTGCCGTCTTGTTGTTGCAACGAAAAGCTGGCGTGCAAAAATTACTGCGTGTCGTGCCACTGTTTGAAACCCTAGACGATCTCGATCATGCACCGACTATTATTGATGCGCTGTTTTCGATTCCAGAATATGTCGAACTGATTAATGGTCATCAAGAAGTCATGATTGGTTATTCGGATTCGGCGAAAGATGCGGGCTTCCTGACTGCTAATTGGGCACAGTATCGCGCTCAAGAAGCCCTGACAGCGGTCGCGAAAAAGCATGGCATTAAACTCACGCTTTTTCACGGTCGTGGCGGTTCAGTCAGTCGTGGCGGCGCACCCACTCATCAGGCTTTGCTCGCGCAACCCCCAGGTTCGGTACAAGGCTCAATTCGAGTCACCGAACAAGGCGAAATGATCCGCTTTAAGTTTGGCATGCAAGGGATTGCTATTCGTAATCTTGAACTATATGCCACAGCGACATTAGAAGCCTCACTCTTACCACCGCCTGCCGCCAAACCTGAATGGCGTACGTTGATGGATAGCATGACCCATGTTTCACTGGCGGCGTATCGTAAAACGGTACGTGAAACGCCTGACTTTATTCGCTATTTACGTAC
>JANYEL010000034.1 GCA_025363155.1 Moraxellaceae bacterium | reverse complement strand
CCTCGACTCAGTGTCTTAAGGCTGATTAGCCAGTTATTAAAGTCCGAGTGCTTCATGATATTTAGCCTCCCGTCTATTTTATAACCAGTATAAACCTTATTTTATTTTTCAACTGTTAACGCAGACATAGCTATAAAAAAGAGCATGTATCCAATGAATACATGCTCTTTTTTAATTTTCAGAAAGCTTTTTTTAATAATCCTAATGCTGTTTAGCCGCTGCTCTATGTGAAAACATAAAAATACAGATCACAATCAGCGCTAGTAAGGCTAATGACGCCGAATAGCGACTTAACTCCAAACCTCCTTTGGCGATCGGCTTATCGAGGAAATCGCCAACAACTGCACCAAGTGGTCGGGTCAGAATGAATGCCGCCCAAAATAATACCGTATGTGAAATTTTGGTTCGGTAATAAGCCACTGCAATAATGGCGAGCATTGTGCCAAATACAATCGCACCACCTGTATAACCCAGTCCAGCTGTATCCGCTGTCCAATCACCGAGGGCGGTTCCCAATGTTTGGGAAAACATAATGGTTACCCAATAGAACGCCTCGGATTTTGGTGAGCTGACGGTATCGACGGCGACTGACCCCATAGTGCGGTGCCAAACATACAACGATGTCATCAATAGTGTGAGTAACAGAACAGTGCCGCCTGCATAGCCAATACCCAGAGAACGATCCGCAAAATCTGCCAGCGTTGTACCAACAGTTGTCGTCGCAATAATAGTAGTCCAATAAAGCACGGGATGGAATTTCTTGGCTTTGATTTGGATGGTGACCGCGACGATAAAGACCACCGCAAATATCGCAGTACCAATGAGATAGCCGAGATTCATTGACATCGACACGGCATCACCGCCAGTCTCACCGAGCGTGGTCGCCAGAATTTTGATAATCCAAAACATCAACGTGACTTCTGGGACTTTACTGAGTAGCTCTTGCTGGGTTGTGTTTGTATTCATTTTGACTCTCAATAAAATTACTTTGTAACGAACTTCCGCCAAGGCACAGCTGGCGAGCCAGTCCATGCGCTGGCAGCTGGAATTTGCTCACCTTTCATGACCAATGTCAGCGGACCTAAATATGCGTCACAACCGACTTCGGCATGATAAAGAATGATACTGCGCGCACTAATCGTCACACGATCACCAATGATTACATTGCCAATCTTCATGATTCGATCTTCAAACAAATGGGTTTGCGGACCACA
Organism: Moraxellaceae bacterium; assembly: GCA_025363155.1. Taxonomy (GTDB): domain Bacteria; phylum Pseudomonadota; class Gammaproteobacteria; order Pseudomonadales; family Moraxellaceae; genus Aquirhabdus. Next base: position 5,562 of record JANYEL010000034.1, on the reverse strand, counting down.
AAAGCTATTCAGTTCAGCATGATCGCCAATCTCGACGCAGTCGTATTCGGTAATGTCAGTGGTATCTAAATACACCTGTTTGCCGATTTTTGTACCCATCAAACGGAACATGAAGGGTAGGAATGGCGTACCGCGTAAATAATTGAGGAAGTTCGGCACTGAAACCGATTCATGCAAACTGGTGACTGCTTCACTGAGCCAGACGAAGAGAGTCCACATTGGCACTGATTTTGGCTTGTAGCGCCCAATCAGGATCCATTTGAGTAGACCGACAAATACAAAGCAACCAATGCCATACATTAAGCCAGAAAGGATGAGCATACCAAAACCAGCAATCCAACCGCTTTTTTCAGTGATATCAATGACTGACAACACAATCATATAACCCACGCCAATGGTTAGCGCGAGCGGTAATACGACGCGCAGGGCTTCAATGAGTCCACGCGCAATTCGTCTTATGAATGTCGGTTTAAAGGTGAGACCTTCGGTAAAGCCAACCATTTTTTCACGCGCAGGCAAACGAATTGGCGGCGAACCAAACCATGTTTCGCCTTCATTAATCTGATGTTCTGGGGCTTTGGATTGTACGCCAATGAGTACGCCATCAGGAATCGTCGTGCCGTCAGGAACATACGCGCCATTACCAATAAAGCTGCGATTACCCACAACGGTTGGTTTCAAAATCATCCAGCCGCCGCTGATTTCCTCATCACCCAGCATCACTGCATCCGCAATAAAGCTCTCGTCACCGAGCGTCAACATGTCAGGCACAACGCCCATAGCTGTGGAGATCTCCGCGTCACGTCCGACTTTAGCACCCAGCATGCGATACCAAGTTGGTGCATAAACTGTCGCATAAATGCCGCGTAGAATCTGCAAACTGGATTCTTGAATCTGATTGGCAAACCATTTGCGATAGTAAGTCAGACTATGGATTGAAGAAGTCCCAGGCTTTAATCGTGGCAATGCGATCCAACGAATTGCGACAGAAACTAAGATCGTTACAATCACCATCAGCGTACTAGCAGGAACGGCTAAGATAAAATAATGTAGTGCCGTTAAAGTGATATTGTCCGCAGCGAGTAGTGGGCTAAGCCATTGCGCATCCAACCAATCGACGATAATAAAGGTCGGGAAGATTGGAATGAAGAACATGCATGAAACCAGCATGACGCTGATTAAGAAAAAGAAAAATTCTGCAGTCAAACGAAGGTTACTAACCGCTGGTCGTGGTGGATAACTGCTTGGATCAAACGTGCCTATTTTTTTAGACGGCGCGCCATCCCAGATTTCATATTCATCAATAATTTGACCATGCGAAAGAGCCGATAAACCATTCAAACGTCCGTAGGTTTTGATTCGTGTATCGCTTTCTAGAATCGCGTAAGAACCGACATAGCTTTCTTTTTCGAGATCAATATTGCCGATGATCAACCAGCCACGCTCAACGCGCGCATTTTCTAAGTTGACCGAAGACCCGATGCTCACGCCATCGCCGATTGTAATGAGGGACGGCATGCGAATATGAACCGAGCCAATGGATACATCGCGCCCGATTTTCGCGCCCATACCGCGCAGATACCAATGATAAAGTGATGATCCTGATAGCAAATGCACTGGTGCAACGTCTGAGAGGCGATCTGCCAACCACCAGCGAAAATACACCGAACCCCACAGCGGATAACGTCCAGCGCTGAGGTTGTTGAGTAATAATTTTTTGCCTAGAATTGAAACAAAGAAACCGATGACTTGAGTTAATAGAAACACACTTAACGCAATGCCAATCGCTTGCCAGCGACTGTCATCTGGATTCCCAGTCAAATAATGATAAGTAAAGAATGGTGCAAGCCATTGTAAAATATGCAAACTAATCAGGAATGGCAACAGAACCAATTGTCCAAGCCCGCAGAAGAAACGACGTGCTGTATGGTCTTGTAATTCCTCTGGTTGCCACACATCAGCGTCATCGTATTGCTCTGGTTGTTCCGCCATCTTTGCTGCAATTGCACCGACGCGCCGCCGAGAATATAAATCATTAATGGTGATGTGACTGTATTCAGGAAACGCGCGTAAACCTGAAACAAGACGCGCCGCGAGTAAAGAATGCCCACCCAAATCATCAAAAAAATCTGCACTGAGTTGAATGGGTGCATTCGGGAAGAGTTTGTTCAATACACCAAATAAAGCGGTTTCAGCTGGATTAGTCGGTTCATCCGATGTGCCGCGATCAACCACAGTTGTCAGCGGTAAAACCCGTAATGCTTTACGATCGATCTTCCCCGAAAGTAAACGCGGTACTTGTTCAATCACTTCAAAGCGAGTTGGCACCATATAAGGTGTTAGTTTTTCACGTAATTTTGTACGCAAAACTGCGCTGCTCAAACTTTCAGTTTTTGCATCCAGATCATGTTCTTGCGAACCATCAGGTACGATAAACGCGATCAATTGATCCATGCCGTCTTCATTACGCAGTAATACTGCGGCGGTACCGATTCCTGTTTGTTCCGTGAGCACGGCTTCAATCTCACCGAGTTCAACACGGAAGCCACGAATCTTGATTTGATCATCTGCGCGACCGAGGAGGGCGATTTGACCTTGTTCGTCTAAAATTGCGAGATCGCCAGTTTTATACAGCTTCTCTTCTTCTGGCGTTTCTGCCCAAGGGTTTTTGAGGAATTTCTCTGCTGTCAAATCAGGACGACCGAGATAACCATCGGCGACACCCATGCCAAAAATACATAGTTCGCCCGTTTGACCGACATTGAGCAAATTAAATTGATCATCTACAACGAGCAAACCATAGTTGGGTAATGGCTTACCAATCGTCACAGGTTGTCCACGATTGAGATTGGCTAAACTTGCAGAAACGGTGGCTTCGGTTGGGCCGTAAGTGTTAAAAATCTGATGGTGCGGCAATGCCCAACGCTCAACCAACGAGTCAGGACACATTTCCCCGCCGAGATTGATGATGCGTAAATTTGGTACATCGATGCTAAACAACGCCAATAAAGTAGGCACTGCGTGAAGCACAGTAATTTCATTTTCAATCAATGCTAATGGCAAAGCATCAGGGTCGGTCGTCAATGATTTTGGTGCAATCCATAATGTTGCGCCAACTAAATATGAAATCCAAATTTCTTCAAATGACATATCAAATGCGGTTGAAAAGCCTTGATAAACCTTGTCTGTGCCTTGCACGCCAAGCACGGCATTTTCACTGCGTAGGAAATGGCAAATGCTGCCTTGGTTAATCACGATGCCTTTTGGTTTACCTGTCGAACCTGACGTGTAAATCACATACGCTGGATGACTTGGTAAAAAGTCTTTACGACGATTTAAAGGTTCTATCGCAGGCGCAAGCATTGACTCAATTGCCCAAACTGCTTGTGGAACAGTTTCTAATTTAGGTAACCAATTGGCATCGCTAATTAGTCCGGCGGCATCAGCATCTTCTAAACAAACCATGATTCGATCAACGGGTGTCTCTGTATCAAACGGCAGCCATGCCGCGCCAGCCTTGGCAATTCCAAGCTGTGCGACCAACAGCTCAATGCCACGAGGCAACCACAAACCCACGATTTGACCAGCAATGACACCGTGTTGGATGAGGTGATGCGCAATGAGATCAGCTTCTTGATTGAGCTGTTTATAGGTGAGTGTGCGCTTGCCCAAGACGTCATCATGAAAAATAAGCGCGACTTGATCTGGTGTACGGTTTACCGTTTGCTCAAATAAATCCGCCAACACTTCGTGCTTTAATAAGTCAGGGCGATTTTCGCCGCGTACAATGGCGCGGAATGGCGTTGTTGAGGTGACGATTTGTTCGTTTTCATTGGATGTTGTAGTCACAAAATGTCCATTTTTAATCAGAGTATTATCGATGCACTGTCAGTTATTTATAACCTGCAAAGACTGTGGTTACAGGTATTTGGCGCTATTGTATCCCTTTCTGCGCATTAATTTCGGGCAAAGCCAAGTGAATATTGTCGATCAATGGTTACCTAAAAATGTCTATTGTTACAGTCAGGTATTTTGCACAGATGATTATGCAGAAATCATGAATTTATCTCCTGATTTAGCATTAAATATGAAAAATATTTTGCCTGAAGCATTAGTGAATACTTCACAAGCTCGGCAGGCGAGTTTTTTGGCGGGGCGTGGTTGTGCGCTTTCTGCATTAAAAATGGCTGGCGATGCACCGCGCGCTACGATTGAACGAACTGCACGGGGCTTACCTGATTGGCCGCAAGGTTTTGTCGGATCAATAAGCCATGCAATGGTTGAGCAAAATGGAATCGCCATTGCCGTTGTTGCTCAGAGCAATGAACATCAATCAGTTGCGATAGATTGCGAGCCAGTTTTTTCCCTTGCTCATGCCAATGAAGTTGCGCCATTAACGGCATCGATGAGTGAACTGCGTTTAGGCGAACGTTTGGGATTTAGTCGTGAACTGTGGCTAACAATGGTTTACTCCTTAAAAGAAACCTTATTTAAATTGTTATATGCCCATGTGAATTGCTTTATGCCTTTTGAGGCAGCAGAAATATTGTCATTTGACGTCGTGTCAGAGCAGGCGTGTTTGATGTTGAATGTTGATTGGGGTGATTTACCTGTTGGACAGCGATTTTGGTTGCTGGTAAAGGATGTAGAAATTGGTGAAGTTGGACGTTGTGTAGTGAGTTTTGGGGAAATGCTTAAAAATGGAAATGGTTTAGTCACGGCAAAATTAACAGGGTAGGCACGTTGTTTAGATGACGCTGATGTGGCAGATTATAGTAATGATTGAATATACCTTTTATTCTTATAGATTTTTTATTGACAGAAACCATTCTTTTTAGGGTATTTAGGAGTTTTAGCATTGGGGCGGGGGCCAGTTGAGTGTCCAAAGTGTGGGGATGAATAGACTGAGTGTCGATGCCCAACATAGCAACGTCCCTTTGCCAAGTTGAATATAACAAACAGTACAACTGAATCATTACATTTTTATAAAGGCAATATTACCGTGATTATATTAACAATTCTTTTTAATGTCCTTTTTGTGGCGTCATTAGCATGCCTAATTAAGCCTAGCTTAGTTGATAATTATACAAATGGTTCACCGCCACCTCGTTGGGTTTTTTTGATCGTGATGCTCGTTGTGGTTGCCGTTAAACAGATGGTTTTTGGGGTATAAGAAGCAAGCGCAGCGACCGTTTGAGATTGTGCAATCAGCGACGGTAGCTCATTGAGGTTGATTTCATCATTTCTAAAAAAAATATCGACCATTGCTTAATCAAGGCATTGTTGAGCCTTTATCCGATTAACTTTTAACTCAAATTCTAGTAATATTCGCCCACTAGGATTTGCTTGACGATATTCAACGCTATTTTGTTCTTAAATTGATCAATTTTGCCTCGAAAAAGTCTCTTAACACTGTTGTTCGCAGTCAAAGATCGCTGCCTATAGTCTCCTACATTATTTATTTCTAAAGGACAAAGCCATGCTAGAAGCCTACCGCCAACACGTTGCTGAACGTGCCCTGCTTGGTGTCCCACCAAAGCCGCTCGATGAAGCGCAAGTTGC